>JBILBN010000015.1:0-42629 GCA_044353665.1 Chitinophagaceae bacterium
GTAATCGTAATAGCCGAAGGTTCAAACAAATTTGTAGTAGATGTTTTAGAACAGCCATTGGCATCCGTCGCAATTACAGTATAATTGTTTCCTGATAAATTAGTGAAATTGCCTGTTGTACTAAATATGTTTCCAGGTAATAATTGATAAGAAATTGGGTTGGTTCCACCAATTGAGCTGGTCGATATTGTACCATTACTTTGACCATTGCATGTAACAGGCGTATTTAGTAAAGATGTAATCGTAATTGCATTGGGCTGTCCTACATAAACTGTTGTAGAAGTGCTACATAAATTTGCATCTATTGCCGTTATCGTATAAGTTATATTCCCTAATAAATTAGTAAATGAATTGGGTGCCACAAAAGTTCCTGTCGGTAATATCGAATAATTGATAGGCATTGTTCCACCAGATATTGGAGCTATAATGCTTCCATTGGCAACATTGTAACATTTTGCAGAATCGATGGAAGGGGTATTAAATTGTAGCAAGGGTGGTTGAGTAATAGTAACTGAAGTTTGAATTGTACAACCTTTCACATCTGTACCAGTTATGATATAATTTCCAGCGGCTAAGTTTAAAAATGCGCCATTTGTATTAGTCATATTTCCAGGCATTAATACAAAATTTGTATTTCCTGTACCTCCTAAAATAGTGATATAAATATTTCCTGTATTGGCACCATTACAACCTACATCTGCTTTTTGAGTATTGACTATAGTTGGCCCAACCACAGTTTCTACTACTATTGAACTTGTTGCAGTACATCCTACTGCATCTTTTACTGTAATTTGATATTGTCCTGCACAAATATTATTAAACACATTATTTGTTTGATACACTGGCAAATTGATACTATAATTTAATAATCCTATTCCATTGCTGCTATTAATACTTACTGCTGCATCACAACCAGGTTTACAACTTGCTAATGTGGTAGAAACAGAATTAATGATTGGTGCGGTGGATGGGGCTACTATTTTAGTAGCAGATTTTGTACAACTGTTTGCGTCTTTTACAATAATGGTATAAATGCCTATTGATAAATTATTAAAAGTTGTACTTAATTGATACATTGAATTATTAAGACTATATGAATATGGAGGAGTTGCTCCTGCTGCTGTTATTGTTAAAATAGCATCGCCACCTGGAACACAAGTAGGGTTTGTTGCTGTAATTTGCGTAATACCAAGTGCTGTTGGCTGCGTTATTATTGATGCGGTTGTTTTTGAACATCCATTGGAATCTGTTGCAGTAATTATATATGTTCCAGCTGATAAATTTGAAAAATTCCCTGTTGTATTATTCGTTGGTAAGGGCTGAATCGAATAAGTAATTAATCCTGTTCCTCCAGTAGTGGATACCTGAATCGTGCCATCATTTCCAGCATTGCAATTTACCGGTGTAGCAATATTAGATGTAAATAATATTGGCATAGGTGAGCCTACTGTTTGTATAGATGTAGTTGAGCATCCATTGGCATCTGTAACTTTTATGGTATAAGTAGCTGCTATTAATCCAGAAAATAAACCTGTTAAGTTAGTAGTGTTTCCTGCCTGTAAATTATAAGAAAATGCTCCAGTACCTCCTGTTGATAATACGGTTAAAGTGCCATCGTCATCACCTATACATGAAACCAATGTAGGAGTTATTGATGTTATAGAAACTGCTGTAGGCTCTGTAATTTGTACGGATGTACTTATGGTGCAACCATTGGCATCACTAGCAATAATTGAATAGACCCCTGCAAATAAATTTAAAAAAACACCTGTTGTATTAGAAATATTTATGGGTAATAATGTATAGGTCAAAATACCTGTTCCGCCTGTTGCCAAAATTATGGTGCTTCCATTATTTCCTCCAAAACAACTCACATTTGTATTGTTTACAGTTATTTGACTAGGTCCTGTAACTGTAGTAATCCCGAATGTTCCACTTCCTTTGCAATTATTACCATCTTTTATGGATACAGTGTAAACGCCTGTACATAATGTAGCAAATTGATTAGAAGATTGAAAATTAATATTGTTGATTGAATATGTATAAACACCATTTCCACCTGTTGCCGAAACAGCTACACTTCCGTCACATCCGGGGTTACAACTAGCGAAAGTAGTAACCACATTGGTTAAAATTACTTTTGGTGTTGCATTAATTGTAATGGCAGTTGTTTGTGTACAAGAGTTTGCATCTTTTGCTATAATGGTATAAACACCTGCTGCTAAATTTGTAAAATTTCCAGTTGTGTTTGTTATATTACCTGGTTGAATTTTATAAACAAAACTTCCAACGCCTCCAGTTACAACTACTTGTATAGTTCCGTTACTATCTCCGTAACACGTTGGAGAAATTATTGAAGTTGTATTCCAAATTATTTGTGGCGATTGATTAATAGAAAAATTAGAGGTCAATTGACAACCATTTGCATCAACTGCACTGAGTGTATATTGGCCTAATCCTAAGGTTAAAAATGTTCCAATAGAATTTGATGTATTATTTGGTAATAATGTATAAATTATACCTCCTGCACCTCCTGAAGCCGAGCTAGTTACTAATCCTCCTGCACCGCCAAAACATGGTACGTCTCTATTATTTACCGAATCCCATATAAATAATGGGGGTTGGGAAATAATTATATTACTTGTTCCACTACAACCATTTGCATCAGTAACTATTACCGTATAATTATTTGCAAATAAGTTATTAAAATTTCCTGATGAATTGATAATTGACCCTGGGTTTAGTTTATATGATAAAGTTCCACTTCCTCCTGATGCTGTTGTAGTAATATTTCCTGTATTATTTCCATAGCACAATACATTTAAACTAGATACATTGGAAATAATAGGTGATGCAGCATTGGAAACTGCTAATATAGAGGTAATACTACACCCTACAGCATCTGTTACTTGAATAGTGTAACTTGACACACCTATGCCTGTAAATATATTAGATAGTTGATTTAATCCTCCATTTATAGAATATAAATAGTTGGGAACACCGCCTGTTGCTGTAGTTATTATCGTAGCATTGTTACCTGGGTTACAGGAAGGTATTGTGTT
The DNA here is from genome assembly GCA_044353665.1 of Chitinophagaceae bacterium. GTDB lineage: Bacteria > Bacteroidota > Bacteroidia > Chitinophagales > Chitinophagaceae > OLB11. The sequence goes on from JBILBN010000015.1 coordinate 3,063, forward strand.
TTGTAGCGAAGCAAAAATCAATGCTGCACTTGGTTGTGTTATAATTGTTGTCGAAGAAATGCTACACCCATTAGCATCGGTGGCAGTAATTGTATATGTATTTGCTAAAAGCGTATTAAATATTCCTGTAGTATCTGAAAAATTTCCTGGGCTTGAGGAATATGTAATACTTCCTGTTCCACCATTGACCATTGTATTAATTTTGCCATTAGCTGCATTAAAACAATAGGCATTTGATTTCGTAAAGTAGGTAAACGCCAATGGTAATGGTTGTGTTATAATAGCAGTAGTTGTTGATGTACATCCATTGGCATCAGTTGCGGTTATTGTATATGTATTTGGTGCCAAACTACTAAAGACTCCATTGGTATTTGACGTATTTCCTGGCATTTGAGTATAGGTAATAATGCCCGAACCTCCCAATGCGGTTTGTATTATTTGTCCATTAGCTAAACCATTGCAAGTAACTGGTGTAATTGTTTGTGTATTCCAAGTGATAGCAGATGGTTCTTGAATAATTGCAGCAAAAGAGGTAGTGCAACCGACAGCATCAGTAACCATCACTGTATATGTATTAACAGGTAATCCCGTAAATATACCTGTTGAATTTGAAACTGCTGTTGGATTGATTGTATAATTAATTGGGGCAACTCCACCAGTCAATATTGTCGTTATAATACCATTATTATTTCCTGTACAATTGGGTTGATTAATATTTAGTGATGTAATTATTGGTGCCAATAAGTTATTTAAGTTATATATACTTGATTGAGTACATCCATTTGAATCTTTTACCGTAATTGTGTAATTTCCAATTGATAAATTACTAATTGTGCTATCTAATTGATAAAAACCTGCATTTAATTTATATTCGTAAGGTAAAATACCACCTGTTGCATTTATGGAAATGGAACCATTTCCAGTTGGTGCACAATTGGGTGGAGTAGATGTTATATTTGCTATTGCCAATATAGGTGGTTCTGAAATTGTAACACTTGTTGTATTACTGCATCCACTAGCGTCAGTTACTTTAATCGTATATGTATTTGCTGAAAGGTTAGTGAAATTACCTGTAGTATTGGAAACAGCACCAGGGGTTAATGTATAATTTTTTGTGCCTGTTCCACCTATTGTGGTTACAGAAATTGATCCATTAGTACCTCCATTACATTTTACTGTTGTCTTAGTGGGTAAATTAAATGTAATAGACGGTAATATACTTATCGTGGTCACGCTTGAATTAGTACAACCAATTACATCAGTTACAGTTACTGTATAAGTATTGGGTGGCAAATTACTAAATGTTCCTGTAGTATTTGTAGTATTTGATGGGGCTATTTGATAAGTATATACAGGTGTTCCTGAGATTGCAGAACATTGCAAACTGCCTGTTCCTACTCCATTGCAAGGCACATTGGTTACTTGAAAACCTGCCCATAGTAAACCTGGTGGTGGATTTAAAGCTAATACCAAACTAGCAGTACATCCACTTGCATCAATCACAGAAACAGTATAAACTCCAATGCCAGAATTTGGGAATATGCCAATATTATTACTTAAATTATTAGGTTGTAAATTATAAGTATAAGGAGGGGTGCCATTTATTGCCCATACTATTATTGTATCTGTGTTAGATAAACAACTCATTGGCATTGTGTTATTTAATAATGTTGGTGCGTTGGTAATTGATATTGTTGCTGTTGTAGTAGCAATACAATTATTTGCATCTTTAGCGGTTATGGTATATATGCCTGGAGTTAAATTTGAAAATGCTGTTCCGGATTGATATGCGCCTGTATTTAATTTGTATGTCAAAGGAGCAACACCTCCATTTGCAGAAAAATTAATAGAACCGCCAACAGCCACATTATTACAACTAGGATTTACGGTTATTAAGTTGGTAATAGCAATAAGCGGTGGTTGTGTGATAACTATTTGTGCTGTTTTACTACAATATTTACTATCTGTTGCCGTAACAGTGTATGTTCCAGCATAAAGAGAAGTGAAATTTCCTGTAGTATTAGAAATTCCTCCTGGATTAAGTTGATAGAAAATGGTGGGCGTTCCTCCTGTAGCTGAAATACTTACCGATCCGGTATTAACACCATTACAAATAGGATTTACTATCAAAGGTGCATTTAACGATAATGCTGTTGGCTGGGTTATTGTGAAGACTGTAGAGGAAGCACATGATACTACATCTAATACAGTTATTGTATAGTTATTTGGTGCTAAACCAGTAAATGACCCAGTAGTATTAGAAATTAACCCTGGCATTAAAGTGTATGTATACGGATTAAGACCACCACCAACAGAAAAAACAGCTGTACCATCATTTAAACCAAAACAATTGACATTATTTTTAGTAAAACTATTAATATTTAATCCTGTTATTTGATTTATTATTAATGTTGTACTTTTTGAACATCCGTTTACATCTATTACAGTTACTGTATAGGTTCCGGCTGTTAAAGTTGAATAATTTCCTGTAGTACTGTTCACATTTCCTGGCATTAAATTATAAGATAATAAACCAGTGCCGCCAACAGCATTTGAAATAATTAATCCATTATTGACTGAATTGCAGGTCACATTTTGTTTACTATTAGCTGTCCAAGTAATAGCAACAGGTTCTGTGATAGTAGTAACAGCCGATTTTGTACAACCCGATACACTAGATGCCGTTATTGTATAGGTCCCAGCAGATAAATTAGAAAAAGTACTAGGCGAACCAGTCATTACAATAGAACCAGGAATTAAAGTGTATGTTATTGGATTTGACAACAGCAATTCTGTAGCTAAAATAGAACCACTATTTCCATTACAGATAATGTGAGTAGGTGTAATAGTCACATTAGGTTTGGAATTTACTATAATATTTACTGTGTCTTTTATAGGTGCACAATTTCCATAAATAGATGTTACTACATAGGAAGTTGTTACATTGGGTGTTAAAATAGGATTTAATATCGTTGGATTAGAAACACCTGTTGTAGGATTCCAGCTAAAATTTAATCCAACGTCTTGAACTCCATTTACTTGCACACTTTCACCTTGACAAATGGTAGTATCATTATTAAATACTGTAAATTGTGGTGGATCTTTTATTTCTATTGTTAAACTATCTACAATTGTTCCACATTTATTTTTTAATATTAATTTCAATGTTTCTGTTCCTTCTACTATTAAATCATTAATTGGACTGATAACAATGTTTATTATAGAATCATTAATTGAATTTGAAAAATAATAAGCTGTTTGAAGAATCGGATAATCTACGCCATTGGTAGAAGTACCAGTTATAACAACTGTTGCAGTATCTATATTTACTTGTGATTGAAAATTTTTACGATGTATTTTTAATTGTGCAGCACTACAACCTTCATATACATAAGGAATATTTGCATTAGATGAATCTGTTACTACTGAAAAATAATAGGTATTAGAATTTAAACTACCTGCTTTTATAAATACTCCTGAATCAAAAATATGATCAAAACCGTCGGCAATTGCTAATTTTAAATGATAAGTTGCACAAATTTGAGTAGATGCCTTTGCGGTAAATATGTTTGTAAAACCATCATAGGTAAGTGTTGTACTGCCAGTATTATTTATATATAAGTTAGTAAAAGGAGAACCAGGGCCCATATTGGTACAATTAGAAATATTTGCCCCTAACGAAAGAGCTCCATTATTAATTGAGTTTATAGACACTGGAATATTAGTTCCAGGCACTAAGGCAATGTTCTCAGGTGTGGCATATCCGGGTCCCGTGACAAAAAAACCAAATACATCATTATAATTAGTGCAATTAAAAACAGGATACTCTTCTGAACCAAATTTGTAATCAAAAAATACAGAATCTCCATCTGCTTTAAAATCAAATTCTAATATACATCTATCATTGGTAACTGTACCCGATAAAATGCTTAAATCAGCATCGCCACCGGTACCCTGATTAAATGTAGCTAAATTATTTTGTATTCCGTTAACTCCATTTGCGGGCAAAATTGCTGAGGCATATCCTGTGGTTAAAACAATACCTTCATCAATCCCTAAGGTTGAAGAAGTAACCGTGAATGTGCCTAATTGATTGCTGTTACATAAAACAGTTGCATTCGTAATTGAAACCCCTGAACCAACAATTTTTTGTGCTAAGATTATTGGATTATTCGTGTTAACTATATTCACTTGTGCCAATAATTGAATTGTATTTATTAAACACATTACAACCAAAACAACCCATTTATTGAATAAAATCTTAATCATTATAATACGTTTATGTGTTTATTTATATAAAACCAATACATACCAATCTAAAATTATGCCAATCTATATTTTTAGTTGCGATAAAGTTAATTAATAATTTAAAAAAATTTAAATTATTAATTAAAAATTACAATTTAATGACATATGACAAAGGCTCTTTTTTATCGTTTCCCATTGATTAATACCATATTCAAATTACCTATCTTTAAACTATAAACTCTTTGCTTTTTTCCTGAAAATTGATACTTTTTAAGCAAGTTATACAAACTAGCCATTTCCATCCTTTGGGGATGTTTATCGCTCCCTTTTATTTCGTAAAAGCTAATCCCATATTGACTTTAAAAGAATTTTAGTACCGAAAATATAAATTAAGCAAATGGATCTTTAAATACAATTGGAATCAAAAAAAGTCGCCACATTCAATTACTATTTACATTACCCTAAAAAGAAATCAACTATTTTATTGTAGTAAATTGGCGGACTTTGGCTGAGTAATCAAAAAACTCATATTGAATAAATATGAGTTATGTGATTTATTAATAACTCCTAATAATTTTAAGTTTAGCAAAGAAATACAGAATACAGTTAATTTTATAAATGAAACCAATAGCTATCAGGATCCCAAAAATAGATGCATAAAGAAAACATCTTAAATTCCTAACATCTAGCATCTAACATCTGACATCTAATCACTATCTTTGCAACATGTTTCCAATATACGATGTAATAGTGGTGGGCGCTGGTCATGCAGGCTGTGAGGCTGCTGCTGCTGCTGCCAATTTAGGTTCTAAAACCTTAATGATTACTATGAATATGCAAACCATTGCACAAATGAGTTGCAACCCAGCCATGGGAGGTATTGCCAAAGGGCAAATTGTGAGAGAAATAGATGCTTTGGGTGGTTTTTCGGGTATTGTTTCCGACAAATCGATGCTGCAATTTAGAATGCTCAATAAATCAAAAGGACCTGCTATGTGGAGTCCACGTTCACAAAACGACCGACATTTGTTTGCAGCTACATGGAGAGAAATCTTAGAAAATACCGACAATTTAGATATTTGGCAAGATTCCGTAACCAGCTTAATGATTGAAAATGGGGCTGTAGTAGGTGTAAAAACCAACTTAGATATCGAAATAAAAACAAAATCAGTGGTGCTTACCAATGGAACTTTTTTAAATGGAGTAATTCATATTGGCGAAAAAAACTTTGGTGGTGGACGAATAGGAGAGAGTAAAGCCACTGGTATAACCGAACAATTAATTTCATTAGGGTTTGAATCAGACAGATTGAAAACAGGAACACCTCCTCGATTAGATGGCAGAAGCATTGATTATTCTAAAATGGAAATTCAAGGAGGGGACGAAGACGTGGTTGGTTTCTCCTACCTGAAAACCGAAAAACCTATTACACAAAGAGTTTGTCATGTAACTTATACCAATGAAGCGGTACATGAAATTTTAAAAACGGGTTTTGGAAAATCGCCCATGTTTCAAGGACGAATACAAGGTACGGGTCCAAGATATTGCCCAAGCATTGAAGATAAAATAGGTCGATTTGCAGACAGAGATCGACATCAGTTATTTGTAGAACCAGAGGGTTGGAATACCAATGAAATATACTTAAACGGATTTTCTACCTCTTTGCCAGAAGATGTGCAATACAAAGCCTTGCACTTGATACCAGGTTTAGAGAATGTAAAAATGTTTCGCCCGGGGTATGCTATTGAGTATGATTATTTTCCACCAACCCAATTGACCTATACTCTGGAAACGAAGTTGATAAAAAATTTATTTTTTGCCGGGCAAATTAACGGCACTACAGGCTATGAAGAGGCCGCATGCCAAGGTTTAATGGCTGGTATTAATGCACATCAAAATGTACAAGGCAAAGAAGCATTTACCCTAAGTAGAAGTGAAGCTTATATTGGTGTTTTGATCGATGATTTAATAAACAAAGGAACTGATGAACCCTATAGAATGTTTACCTCAAGGGCTGAGTATAGAACCTTGCTTCGTCAAGACAATGCTGATTTGCGCTTAACAGGTCGTAGTTACAACATTGGGTTAGCCTCTGAAGAACGAATGTTACACGTGAAACAAAAGCAAAAAAAGGTAGATGAAATTATTCAAGCACTTAAATTAATATCTTTTGAACCAGCACAAATAAAACCTTATTTCGATATAATTGAAACGGCTCAATTAGTAGAAAAAGTAAATTCATTAAAGATTTTATTGCGACCTCATGTTACGTTGAACGGCATGGCTGAATACTCAGATGAAATAGCTAATTTAATAAAAGATGTTCCACGTGAAACGCTTGAACAGGTGGAAATATATTTGAAATATGAATCCTATATTGAGAAAGAGAAAGAATTAGTGATTAAAGCACAAGCATTGGAGGAATTAAAAATACCAGATAATTTTGATTATGAATCTGTTAAATCATTGTCGTCAGAAGGCAAGCAAAAGTTTATTAAAATAAGACCAATCACTTTAGGCCAAGCAGGTCGTATCAGTGGCGTAAACCCTACCGATATACAAATTTTAATGGTTTATATGGGAAGGTAATTGTCAATAATAGTTAAATAATATTTTGAAGGTCATTTAAGAAATTCAAATAAATACATTTATAAATAAGTTTCACGTGAAACAAGCTAACTTCAAAATCAAAAGGCTTTGCGACGAAGGGGGAATCTACAAAAGTACTTAGAGTCAAATTAGTTGGCTTCCTATGTCGCCAAGACGTAGACATCTTACTTGTTTAACTTATAAATAAGTTTCACGTGAAACAATCTCTTATAAACGAGTGGAGGCGTGAGGGATGAAGAAAAAATAATTTACAATCTAAAAAACATTTTTATCTTTGAGGGATGAAGAAAATTGTACTCATCGTATGGTCGTTATTGTGTATTAGCAGTATTTTAAATGCTCAATCTAAAGATACGTTTGCGTATCATTATTTACCGTTAAAATATAGATTAAAAGTTGATGTATTGACAGAAAATATTTGCAATGCAGCAGACAAAGACCAAAAAAGAGTAGAAAACATTTTTTATTGGGTAAGCCACTATATCAAAGTAGATGTAAAAAATTACAATAAACAGAAAATATCGTATGATAGAACTCCAAATGAAATATTAAAAAGCAAAAAAGGTGATGCAGATGACTTTGCGCTCTTAATTAAAGCAATGTGCGAAAGTGCTGGTATACGTTGCCAAGTGATTCAAGGATATGAAAAAAATAATTTATATGAAAATGGAGCAGGATTTTATAAACCAAATCATACTTGGAATGCCATATTGGTTAATAATAAATGGGAATTAGTAGATGCATATAATGGAGCAGGAGATATTGAAATGGATTTAAGTTGGTTTAAAAAGAATTTGCAAAAAATAAACAAGAAGAAATTATACACCTCAACTAAAGTAAAATTTATTCAAAACTATAATCCAGATTTGTTATTCCAAAATCCAGAAGAGGTTAGATTAAGTAAATTACCTGTAGACCCACTTTGGCAATTAACAGATACGATTATGCCATTAGCCATATTTGAAAAAACAGAAGAGGATATTCGCTACTTTAATGAAAATTACAGTGAAATTAGTAAATACAAAACAGAATTGAGCATAGTAAATGCACTAGATAAAGACGAACAAATAATAGAATGTGCCGATAGAACGTTTGAATATAATCCAAGATATACAGAAATGAAAGCTAAAAAACATTTGTCATTAGCAAATATTGAATATAAAAAGCTGAAAAATGTAGATTTAGAAAAACAAGAAATAGATGATGCTATCAAAAAAGGAAACAAAGAGATTGGTACTTGTAAAGAGTATTTAATGAAGCAAAAGCAGGAAATTGGAAAAGAATATAATGAACTGCAACAGGTAAATAATGAAAAAAGGACGGATGTAATTAAATACAAACAAACATTTACTACTACCAATAAACAATTTATAGCTGATGCAAAAAGTCATTTAACGGCTGCTAATAAAAAAATGAATACTTTAACAGCTGAAGCAAAAGCCAAAAAATCAGCCTTTATTTCAAAATGGAATTTAATTAAAACGCAAAATCCTGAAAAGAAAGAAAGCGCATTGGAAATTATGACGCTTAAAGACAGTATTGCTAAACGAAAAGTAAGGATTGAAAACTATACCAATCTGATAAATACATCGAAATCAACCATTGAAAAATTGAAAGAAGAACAACAAACCCTTGTTGAAAATTTAAGAACTTACATTTTAAAAACAGATAGTTCATTTAGGAAAGAGGCAATAGCAAGAAGTAGAAAAAAAGATAGTTTTGATGATAGTATTAAAACCATTCGATCAGCATTATATTATTATAAAACTGAAATAGTAGATAGTTTACAAAAAAAATATTTCCAACGTTATGATACTATTATAATAATATATGATAAAATAAGGAAAAATTATACAACTTTAATTGATTGGACTACCGATAATATTAAAGATTATGAAACGTATAAAAAAATGAATAATTCATCCATTAGCTTAGAAAACCAGTATGATGCATCGTTGCAGTTAAACCAACAAGCTAAAAATAGCTTTATCAATAACAATTTAAGTGAAATTAATTTCATCAAGAATAATAAACCAGCACTGGCTAGTATGAAAAATGTATATGAAAAGCAAAATAAATATTTCGACTATTTAATAAATAATGAAGATGATAGAAAAGCTTTAGTTAAAAAAGTATTGGAAAAAAATGAAGAAATGGAGAAAAAACGAAATACTCAAAATATTGACAACTTAAAAACAACTAAAGAAAAAAGTAAACGTTTAAGTAAAAAAAATAAATAAAAAACCTATACTATATCCTCCACATTTAAAAAATAACGATTAAATAGTTGATAATCAACTACTTAAACTTATTATTATACTCTACAATGCTTTCATTAATGATTTCATAAGCCTTCTCCTTGCCATAAAACTCATCTACCTTCACTGTAGACTGTTCTAGCTTCTTATATTGCTCAAAAAAATGTTTTATTTCACTCATTAAATGAGGTGGCAATTCTTCCAACGAATTAATGTGGCTCACACTAATATCATTTTGACAAACTGCAATAATTTTATCGTCAATCCCTTTGTCAATCATTCGCATCACACCAATTACTTTAGCCGACACAATGCTCAATGGTTCAAAATCTATTTGAGATAAAACCAAAATATCTAAAGGGTCATTATCACCTGCAAAAGTTTTAGGTATAAAGCCGTAATTGATGGGATAATAAAATGCTGCATGCAACACTCTGTCTAATTTCAACAAACCACTTTCTTTGTCTACTTCATATTTAGCTTTGCTGCCTCTTGAAATTTCAATAATTGCATTTACAATTTTAGGCGATTTGTCTCCAACAGAAATATCATGCCATGGATGATTTTTACTCATTATTATAAAAATTTATTCATTAAAAGATAACCAATAAATGTAGCTATTAAACCCAACAGCAAACTAGAAATTATATAAACCAATGCTAAAGTAATTTGGTTGTTTTTGAGTAATAAAATAGTTTCGTTGCTAAAAGTGGAAAACGTTGTAAAACCTCCACAAAACCCAGTAACCAACAAAAGTTTATAAAAACTGTTTTCTGACTTTGAAAAGTAAGCGAGTAATAAACCTATCAAAAAACAACCAATTATATTAACCAAAAAAGTAGCCATAGGAAATTTACTCATTGATGATATAAATAATTTGCCAACACCAAAACGAAGTGCACTACCGAAACCTCCACCAATAAAAACAATTGCTATCTCTTTCATGTTTGAAATGTAAAAGTATAAAAAAAGGGTTGACTTTCGTCAACCCAATTTATTCCAATTAATTTAATTACTTATAGAAACGTTTACTTGTTTCGGAATAATACCACCTAAATTTCTTACGAAATAAAGATGGCATTAAAGCTTATCTTTTATTTTGATTAAAAGAAGTTAGAACGATTGTCTTCAATTTTCGCTTTCTTTTTCAAAATATATTGAATGTATTGTGGTGCTTGTTGAGCAATTTGCATTTCCATTTGTCTCGCTTGCATAGGGTTTGCAGGAACTTGTGATTTAGTACCAGACACCAAATTTTTTACGGTGATAAAGAATACTCCTTGTTCACCAGGAATTCCTGTAGAAATTTTATTTACATTGGCTTTGTTGAACGATGCACCAATTACTTTTGGTTCCATACCAATTTCTTGATTTCCACCTCCTAACATTAAAACGGTATCAGCTGTTTTAACAGTAGTAGCTGCTGCTGTTGCAATTGCTTCTAAAGCTTGTCCTTTATATTTATCAGCAATTAATTTACCTTTCTTTTCTTTCTTCAACATGTTCTCAATTTGAGGACGAACTGATTCGATAGAAGGTAATGAACCTTTTTCTAAACGAGAATTTAATACAGCTACAACACATTTATCATCTAAGGTATAAATAGGAGAAACTGCACCAATTTTACCATCAAAAGCCCAACGACTTAAATCTCTTGCACTTCCTAAACCTTGAATAATTTGTTGCGTTTTTGTGATGTTTTCAGCTATACGTTTGTCTTTACCCATAGCTTTTGCAGTTGTTTCAAAAGATTTTGCATCTTTTGCTTTTGATGTAAACTCATTTGCTTTTGCAAATGCTGCACTTCTTGTAGCTTCACCAGCTTGCAATGTTTTACTTAAAATAGCTACTTGAGCTGCTGGTTTAAAATCTTTTTGATCCGTGATTTTTACTAAATGAAAACCATAATTTGTTTTAATCACTTTCATATCACCAGTTTGTCCTGCATAGGCAAATTTAGCAATATCAGGTAATTGACCGCTTAGCATTTCATAGTTAAAATAACCAAAGTCACCACCTTTTTTACCTGATTGTTGATCATCACTTCTTGAAGCAGCTATTTGATCAAATGGAGCACCTGCTTTAATCATTGCTTCAATACTATCAATACTTGCTTTTGCAGCTGCTTCATTGCGTTGTTCTGTAATTGCAATTAAAATATGAGATGCTTTTACACTATCTGGTTGAGATTTTTTACTTACAACTTTAGCTAATTTATAAATACCGTTAAAATAAACAGGGCCTACCATTGCTCCAACGTTTGCATTAATAACATCAATAGGATTAGGCATTTCTAAGTTGGCAGCAGTGTAATAAATATCTTTCAATACATCTTCTGAATTATTAGCTAAAAAAGTTTCATTATCAGAAGTAGTAGAAAATTCAGTAGCTAAGGTATTTATAACACCTAAGCTAACAGCGGTATCATCTTTTGAAGGGATAATATCAAACGAAACATAATCTACTTTAGCTGATGCTTCTTGAGATTTCATTTGCTCTGCATTTTTATCCATGAATTTTTTAATATCATCATCAGATACTTTTACATCCGCATCATTAATCGCTGTATAAGGAACACTCACGAAATTAATTGATGCTGAAGAGGTAGCCTCAACAGACATATTATCCATCATGAATTTAGGCATATAAATTCCTTTTGTAATTAAATCATTATACTTAGTAGTTAAACGAGATTTAATTAATTGTTGTTCAAATTCTTTTAATTGTTGACGAGATGCGCCTGTTTTATCTTGTGCTACACTATTAATAAATTGTGTTACTTTATTAGGATCAAACACACCTGTATTAGGATCTCTGAAATTTTGTTGAACCATAGGATCCGCAAAAGGACCTGTCATCATATCTTGTAATTCTTTGTTTGTTAATTCAATGCCTAATTTAGACATTTCATCATTTACCAACGTTTCGTTCAATAAATCGTTCCAAACTTGATCTTGTAATTGGGTTCTTTCTTCATCAGAAATACTCCCATCTTTACTACGAGCTTTCATATTCTCTTCATATTTACTACGAAGTGCTTCGTATTCTTTATATTCAATACGATTTCCATTCACATCTGCCAATAAAGTTTGGTCTGCACCAAATACATTACTAACATTACTTTGCATAGCATCCATTACAAGAAATCCAATTAAGGCAACAATTATTGCTCCCACTACTAAACCGATATACTTGTTTCTAATTTTTTGAATTACAGACATATTATTAACATTTTTTGAAAGGTGCAAAAATATAGGATTTATTTGTTAATTTCAAAGTATTTCTAAAGCCATTTTAATCTTTTTAAATATCTATTCTCAAAAAACGAAAAAAATGATGTGGAATAACTCGTTAGCAATTTATAGTTTATACCCCAAGTCTTTTTTTACTTTTAAAAAATGTGGAATACTGGTAAAATTTAAAGGAAATATAGACCCCTAATTCACTAATCACATTAAAATAATTTTCAACAAGTATTTAATCCACAATAAAACTAAAAACCAATTCTTTTACTTTAAATTTGGACATCTAATGTGTGAATTGGAATAAAAAAAATGTGGATTAGTGATTAATAAAGTATAAAGTATGAAACTTGTATCGTGGAAAAGGTAAACTTATTAACGAATTCACACACTTAATAATAACAATAAATATTTTTTTTAAAAAAGAATTATATTATAAATACTATGAAAGATAACGTGGATAACATTGAAAAAAAAGGTTGGTTAGATATAGAAATAGATCCAACGCTTGACTTATTTGCTGAAATAGAAAAACTCAAAAAAGAAAAAAATGCCATTGTGTTGGCGCACTACTACCAAGAAGCAGATATTCAGGATGTTGCAGACTATATTGGTGATAGTTTAGGTTTGGCTCGAAAGGCACAAGAAACCGATGCGGATATGATTGTTTTTGCAGGTGTGCACTTTATGGCAGAAACTGCTAAAATTTTAAATCCAACTAAAAAAGTGGTTTTACCTGATTTAAATGCTGGTTGTTCATTAAGTGATAGTTGTCCGCCTCCATTGTTTAAAAAGTTTAAAGAACAACATCCTGATCATTTAGTAATTTCTTATATCAACTGCAGTGCAGGCATCAAAGCATTGAGTGATATTATTTGTACATCAAGCAATGCTCAAAAAATTGTAGAATCATTATCAATAGATCAAAAAATTATTTTTGCGCCCGATAAAAATTTAGGAGGTTTTATAAACAAACAAACAGGACGCAATATGGTTTTGTGGAATGGTGCTTGCATGGTGCATGAAATTTTCTCTTTAGAAAAAATAACAAAGCTAAAAGTTCGTCATCCGAATGCAAAACTAATTTCGCATCCAGAGTGTGAAGAACCTATTTTAGCCATTTCAGATTTTATAGGTTCCACTACTCAATTATTAGAATTTGCAAAAAATAATCTTTGTCAAGAATTTATTGTGGCAACTGAAACTGGTATTTTGCATCAAATGATAAAAGATGCACCAAATAAAACATTTATTCCAGCTCCACCAAATAATGCATGTGCTTGCAACGATTGTCCACACATGAAACTAAATACTTTAGAAAAATTATATCTCTGCATGAAATATGAAATGCCAGAATTATTAATGGATGAAGAACTCCGACTGGCTGCTAAAAAACCAATTGATAAAATGTTACAAATGAGTAAAGAATTAGATATCAGATAAATTTATACACTATATAAAATAAAATAAAAAAACTAACTGTAAAAAAGCAAAAAAAACAAAATATGTATATATTTGCACCCGTAACAATTAAGCAATTAAAAATTTTTCATAGGTTGATTTGGTTAAGGGTTAAAACAGTCTTTCTTTTTCTAAGGAAAGACTGTTCCTTTTTTAAGGAAAGACTACTTTGAATTTAGTATTTGAATTAAAGATTATAAACAATACTAAGTACAATGAATTTTTTAAGGAGTAATCGAATAAATCCCATATTGACTATTGGCATCAAATAAAGGATAATCAGATCCATCTACATAACCATCTCCGTTTAAATCGGTGGCAATATAAATACCATAAATTCCATTTTGCGTATCGGCATCAAAATCAGGATAATCAGATCCATCTATATACCCATCTTGATTAATATCACCACTAAATAAAGCATATTGCCCATTGCCTACTGCCGATTGATTACTACTATAGGCTTTTGAAATGTCGTTGCTGAAATCATAAGCAGTTACAGCCGAAATCGTTATGGGGCTTGCACTCCAGGTTTCAATCGAGTTACGATGTTTAACCACTATATAATATGCATTGCCACTTGCACTTGCAGGAAATGTACAAGCTATTAAACCATTAATATTAATAATACCCTTAAAGGTATAAGCAATGTTAAAAGGATTAATTGAATCATGTAATTCAATAGTAAGGGAATCACAATAATTTTGGCTTGTACTTTCACCGACATTAAATAATACAGCATTCATGAGTGAAGATCCAATATAGTAGCCTTGTAAATAGGCTTTTAATTGTAAGATTGCATAGTTTGGTAATACGGTTAAATTTAAAGTGGCTATTGAATCGCAACCAACTGAATTAATAGTGGTGAAACTATAAATACCTGATGTAGTAATGCTTTGACCATTCCAAAGATAAGGTGTTGCGCTAAAAGGAATGGTGCTAAACGTATTAGAATTAGATGAATTGCATAATCGAAGAGTGCCTAACACACTTAAATCATATGCCGATGAATTCTCTCTATCATAAAAATAAAAAGTACCCCCTGTTCCACCATAAGGGATTATTTTAATAGTAATAGTTTGAGAAGAATGAATATTTTGTAAGGCTGAAATCGTTGATAAATCAATAGTTCCTGCTGAAGCTCCGGCTGAGGCATTGCTGGTAAAATTTAATGTCGCGACCGAAACATAAGCTCCGCTATTTATATTATATTGTACTAAGGCATTGGTAGCACCTGTGCTTGATCGCCTGTAATCGATAGGATTAATTGAACCTAAATCTAAAGCATATCCTGTGGATGGTTTTAATGTAAATGCAATAAACGAATTAATGGCAATTGCTGAGCTAGATGTTGCAGTGTTCACAGTTCCACCCCAAGCCCGAGAAGCAGCAGCTGAAGTGGTGGATGCTAAAATTCCTGAACCCCGTGTTAAACCTCCAACACTCGCATTGGCAACACTAAAGGTTGAAGCATAAGGACTCATTCCAAAATTATTTACACCACTGCCTCCTGCTAACGCACTAAAATCCCAACCTGCAATAATCCCATTTGTAACCGATAAACTTCTTACCACATCTGTTGCTGTTGAATAATTGGCATTTCCCAATTGTGAAGCAATAATATTTGTAATGCCTGTGCCAGCTATTGTAATAACATTTCCTAAAACAGTTGCCACGGCAGTATTGCTACTAACATAAGTGATTCCATTACCAGAAGCTCCTCCTGTTGCCATTAATGTAAAGGGAGTATCGGTCAAAACTTTATTTGCCAAAGCATTAAAAGTTATGGTTTGAGTAGCCTTAATAATAGTTAATGATTGCGATACAGTAGTTGCAGCACTGTAAAATGCATTTCCACTTTGTGAAGCGTTAATAACAGTTGTGCCAACGCCAACTACAGTGACTATATTACCAAGCACTGTGGCCACATTAGGATTTGAGCTTGTGTAGGATATCGGTAAATTTGAATTGCTTGTAGCGTTTAAGGTAAATGAACCAACATTATAAGCCACATTAGCTAACGAATTAAATACAATGGTTTGTGGCACTGGATTGGTGTTTCCTCCCCATATCATTCCTACATATTCTGGATGATCTATAAACGGATTTCGATTGTTTTGCAAAGCATAAATAGCATTATTTCGAACAATTTCTCGAGCACTTACAGTATCTTGATTGTGCCATGAAATAAGCATATTTAAAAAAGCATTGCTAAATACTTGACTGCTAGTGCCGTTAAACATAGGATAAGTGGCATAGCTAGCCACTAAATTTTCATATCTGGTAGCAAAGTAAAAATACATTCGAGCAATATCTCCTTTAAAATCATTAAGGGGTTCAAATACGGTTCCTGTATAACCTGGCACGGCACTCGTGCCTCGTTTACTACCATTTAATGAGGTCCAAGAGGCAACAGCAACAATGCCATGTGGATTGTCGGAACGCATCCCGTTTACATAACCATCTACGGGTACTACAAAATGTGCATCAGACTGCATTGGTGAAGCTGAACTAAAAATAGATTGTGGTATGATGTGTTCTCTATTGTAGCAATTGCCTTGTGTGGTATAAATGCCACATTGATTGCTGCTGTATAAAAATGTTACAGGGTCGGAGCCTATTGGATTTTCAGAATAAAGATCAAAAATGGTATTGTCGTTTTCATACTGATTATCTCTATCAGTTGTAGCATAGGCTGTCCATAAACCGGCATATCCTATATTTGTGTGATTGTTTATTTTAGTATATAATTGTGTTTTTAATGCATAACCTGTGCCTGTTGCAGTGTTGTAATAACCAACTGGTATTTGTGTAAACGAATAAACGGAGCATAACATAAATGTTACTATTAACTTTAATCTCATAACGTGTTGTATTCTCTTCTACAATATTAAAGAAAAAAAATAACTTCTTTATATATTAACTTGTGTTTTGTAGTTAATAATCAAATAGTTAAAGATAAAAAACCAGCAATATTTTTATGATTTAATAGCTTAAATGCATAGATGTTATCATTTTTCAAAACAGAAAAATGAATGCAATATTAAAATTATTAAGGAGATATTGTTAAATGAAAATTTTAAAAACAAAGATTTTAATCAATCCGCGTTTAAATTTTTAATTTCGTTTTACAAATTTTTACTCTTTTGTAATTTGATAAATAATTTTTTCTGAATCATTGTTCAACATCAAAATATAATTTCCAGCGGCATAGTTGCTCATATCAATTTTTTCTGAAGATTTAGCTAATTTTTGAGTGAACAAAAATCGTCCATTGATATCAAAAACTGATAATTGATAATTATTTTTTGTTTTAAAATTAATTGAAAAAGTAGATGCAAATAAAGTTGGATATACAGAGATATTATCATTTAAAGACACCCCATTTACACCATTAGCCACAGCTGGCGCCCAACGCATTAGCGTGTTTGCATTTGGGAAAGAATCTATTCCAATATTAGACGGATTTGTAAACATGGTCATTATGTCGGTTGAGTCCATAGTTGGTGTATTAATATTTGAAGGGTAGTAAATGTTATCAGCAGAAGGACCGGCTAAACCAATAGTAAGATTTTTAACGAATGCAAAAACAGGTCCTTTAAAACCATATATATTTGGGTCTTGAATTAAGGAAGTGATATTGGCTCTTGAACTATTTCCGATTCTAAATTCTAACGCATTATTTTCTTCATATATCCAAAGTTGAACATTTGCAGTATCTAAATGCATTGTATCGTCGAAAAATCCTACGTTATTCCATTCAATTTTAGTCACATTTTTTGCATTCACCACATCTGTTTTATATCCTACGGTAGATGATTTGGTTACATCATGATTAAATCTATCTTCCAAATCATAAAACCAACTAATTGCATGAAACGGACTTGAAGTGTTTGCAGTGGTATTAAATTGCAAATCTGTACCAACGTTCATATCATTGCTTTCAAAAAATAATGTATTGGTGCTATCACCCATAAATTTAAAATTGAATCCTAATGGAATGGTAGCATCAAAATCATCCCATCCTTGTGTGGTTACAATGGTAGGAGATACTAAATTTTGGTAAGGCACATTTTTATTAACTGTAAAAACATAATTATCGGGTTGTGCTAGAGCACAAATAGACGCGATTACAAGCGTACATAAAATGGATATTTTTTTCATATTAATATAATTTAAAAAACAAAAATATGTTCTTTTAAATTCTTAAAAAATTATTTATGTGTTAACGACAATGAGTTGGTAAATAATTATTAAACAACGTTAACTAGTTGAATGGATCGTTTCTGAATAATGGAATAGTCCCAAATTAGATGTACAATGAAAAAGCAATGAGAACTAAAAATTTTTAATTTCGTTTTACAAATTTTTTCTTGAACGGTGGTCTTTTAGGTTTCACAGTGGGATTGTAAATTGGACCTTCGCCAATGTGAGCTGGCAATGGTTTTTTTTCTACTTCACGCTCCATGAGTTGTTCTATTTTATGAAATTTAAACGCATCTTTTTCATTGATAAACGTGATGGCTTCTCCTTTAGTAGCTGCTCGAGCTGTGCGCCCAATTCTGTGAATATAATCTTCCGCATCATTTGGTAAATCATAATTGATGACTAAATTAATATCTTCAATGTCAATTCCTCTTGATAATATATCGGTGGCAACTAAAATTTGTGTTTTCTTGCTTTTAAAATTTCTCAACACTTCTTCTCGTTCATCTTGCTCTAAACCAGAGTGTATGGCTTTCGATTTTAGTCCTGCTTGATTGAGTTCTCGATTTAAAATTCTAACTTTTTCTTTGGTAGATGAAAATATTAAAATGCTAGAATATGTTTTTTCATTTAGAATTGATTTTATCAACTCATTTTTTTGACCATCATATACCGAATAGGCTAATTGAGTAACACCTGCTGCTGGTTTAGAAATAGCGATGGCAATTTCTTCCGGATTTTTTAAAAGTTGTTGAGCAAACTTTTTAATTGCAGCTGGCATTGTTGCCGAAAACATGAGTGATTGTCGTTCTTTCGGTAAGTAGGTTACTATTTTTAAAATATCATCTACAAAGCCCATGTCAAGCATTTTATCGGCTTCGTCTAATATTAAATGTTGTACTTTATTAAACTTAACATATCCCATGTTTAAATGCGACATTAATCTACCTGGCGTAGCAATAATAATATTCGCACCTTGAGTGAGTGCTCGTTTTTCATTTTCAAAAACGTGTCCATCACCACCACCATAAATAGCTAATGAACTAGCGCCTGTAAAATAGGCTAATCCTTGTATGGCTTGATCTATTTGCAATGCCAACTCTCGAGTAGGTACAATAATTAAGGTATTGGTTTCGTCTAACTGACTACTGGCTAATTTATGTAAAATAGGCAATAAAAAAGCAGCTGTTTTTCCAGTGCCTGTTTGCGCCACGGCAATTAAATCTTTATTATTTAAAATAATAGGAATAGCCTGTTCTTGAATGGGAGTGGGTGTTTCAAACCCCATAGAATCTAGTCCTTCTTGTAGGCTCGATTCTAAATTAAAGTCAATGAATTTCAATTGAAAATATTATTAATGAGGGTAAAGATAACTTATAATTACCATTGAAATAAAGATTAATAGTGGTTAACATTATTAATCTTTCCAAAGAAAGCCACTTGCCCAACGCAATGCTGTTTTTTGTTTATAAAATTTTGCTATCGTAGCAGTTAGTTTTTGTAATGTCTCAATCCTTTTTTGTTCTCTGCTATTAATTAAAAACAAGGAACTTTCTCCATTTTCAAATCGAGCTTGTTCTCCTTTTAAAAGTATATTTAAATTTTCGTAAAGATTTTGTTGAATACTGATTTGATTTTTTAATTGCGTGAGTATATTAAATTGTTCTCTAATTTTATTTTCCAAGAATCGTTGTTTGTTATTTTGTTGAAATTTTGTGTATTCAATTTTAAGTTTTGCTTGAGTAAAATTTGCTCTTGCTTGAGACAATCTTAATGGCATTGCAAAAGAATTTTCTGATTATAACCCCGCATATATTTTTACTAAATCATTAAGCAGCACTGCTATTGAAACGGCACATGATCAAGAATTTTTTGTAGCTCATTTACCCAGATTAACAGATGTAAATTCTAAAAATAAAAAAAACTTTACCTATACGTTTTTAGAAGATTTAGTTTTTAAAGCGCTTGCATAGATTTTTCATCTAATCTATACACCATCCATTCATTCATGGCTTCTGCCCCTATACGATCATAAAAATCAATGGCAGGTTTATTCCATTTAAGTACGCTCCATTCCATTCGTCCACAATGTTCACTTTTAGCTATTTGTACTAAATGCAATAATATTTTTTTTCCATAACCCTTACCTCTATAATTTGGTTGCACATATAAATCTTCTAAATACAATCCTTTACGCCCAATAAATGTGGAGTAATTGTAAAAATACAATGCAAAGCCAATGGGTGTATCATTTTCAAAAGCCAAAACACAATGTGCAATAGGATTTGTAAATATATTTTCAATTAAAAGTTCATCTGTAACGACTACCTCATTTTCTAATTTTTCATAAATGGCCAATTCCATTATAAAATTCTTTATTGTTGGAATATCTGATAGCGTTGCTTTTTTTATTTCTAAGTTTATCATTTTTTATCGTTAAATATTTATCATTTCAGCCAATGAAAACCCCACTTCACTTCCAATGGCAACACCCATGCCACCCATTCTTACACCTACAAATATTTTATCAGAATATTGTTCTACGATCGGTTTTTTAGATGGTCCAAAAGCCATAATACCCGTCCATTGCATATCTATTTCAACATGTTGATTTGGCAAAATAATGGTTTGTAATTTTTCAATTAAGGATTGTTGAATGGTAGCGTTTAATTCAAATTCTGTTGTTTCTTCAGTTTGTTTATCTAAATTTCTTCCTCCTCCCAAAAGCACACATCCTTTGTATTCTCTAAAATAATAGTAGCCTTCTTCAAAATGAAAAATACCCTTGAATTTTAAATTAGGAATTGGTTTTGTAATTAAAACTTGCCCCCTCCCTGGTGTTACATCGGCTTGAGGTAATAGCTTTTTAGCAAAAGCATTGGTGCAAATAAATAGTTTATTGGCTTTAAAAATAAGTTCATTTTTTAATATTGGATTTTTGCAAATAATATCTACTTCATTTATTTTTTCATCAAATGACAATATTTCACAACCAGTTTTAATTTCTATTCCCATGGATGAAACTAAATAAATTAAATTTTTCATCATCAATCCAGTATCAATTTCTCCTTCACATAAATTTTCTACCAATGCGTACACACCATTAAAACCAAATTCTTTAATTTTTGGATTGTTTAGTTTAAAAGCATCATGTTTAATTTCATTTCGAAGGAGTTGATTACAATAATCGATTTTTTCTAAAGCCAGTTTTTCATTTTCAAAAATGAGTTCATAACTCCCATTGGTTTTATAACCTATTTTTTCTTTTCCTAAAATAGATTGCAAGCATGCTAATCCTTTTTTACGAAGTAGAAATAATTTCAACACTTCCTCTTCGCTCGATGTTTTTAAATCATCTAAAATTTCGGTAAGTGATCCCATGCAAGCAAAACCAGCATTTTTAGTGCTTGCTCCGGTTGGTAACAACCCTCTTTCTAAAACCAATACTGATTTAGATGGATGATTTTTCTTTAAAAAATAAGCGGTAGTTAAACCCACAATACCACTACCAATAATAATATAGTCGTACTGTATAAATTCGTTTCGTTCCCAAATAGAGAGCATGGATATTTTTGAGTTTTAAATTTAAATGGTAAAGTTAGAATAATTACTAATCCAACAATCGCATCATTTCATTATCAATTTTTAAAAATAAATGTTCAGGTTTTAATGTTCGCCATTCAAATATATTTTCAAAAATAATATAATTATGAATACGTGCTTTTTTAAAATCAAAAACAGTTTGATCAGAAAAATTAAGTGCTACTACCCAGCCTCCAAAATCGATTATATCTTCATACCACTCTTCATAGTAATCATTTCTATCACTGTGAAAAGTCATTACATTTTCGCCAATTAAAATAAATTTATAAATTTTTCGAGCGATCAATAAATCAATGATGTTTCTTTTTAAAGTTTGAATATCATTTTCAATTGCATCGTTCCATTCGCCCATTAATTCAATGATGGCATAGCGTTCATCATAGTCGGCAAATAAAATTTTAATATACAATGTTCTTGAATCAATGTCATCCCATTGTGGATGGATATAATAATTATAAACCGTATTAGAGAATTCGAATTCGGAATACTCTCTACCAAAAAAAGGCGATTTTTCGTCTTCCTCTGCTGTGTAGGCATGTCGCCAATTATAGTATGGTTCGATGTCGTGCATAAATTTACTTCAATGCATTTTCCAAATCAACAATAATATCCTCCACATTTTCTATCCCTACACTCATTCTTATTAAGCCATCTGTAATGCCCGATTTTAGGCGTAGTGCTGGAGCTACTCCCACATGCGTTGTACTTGCAGGATGTGAGATTAATGTATCGCAAGTGCCTAATGAAACGGCACTCGTACAAATTGATAATTGATTGATAAATTTCTTTCCTGCTTCAAAGCCTCCTTTTACTTCAAAGCTCATTAATGCTCCAGCATGCTTCATTTGTTTTTTACACAATGCATAATCGGGATGATTTTTTAAACCTAAATAATTTACAAATTCTACCTGAGGATGTGAAGCTAAAAAGGTAGCCACTTTTTCTGCATTGGCACAATGTCGCTCCATTCTAATTTCTAACGTTTTCAAACCATTGTTTAATAAAAAAGCATCGAAGGCATTGGAATTTGCTCCCAATAAACGATGATGTTTTGTTACTTTGGTTTTCATAAATTCTATATCTTTTCCTAATAAAACGCCTCCAATGGCTGTGCCATGTCCGTTTAAAAATTTAGTGGTTGAATGCATTACAAAGTCTACACCAAATGCAAAAGGTTGTTGTAAATAAGGCGTAGCAAATGTATTATCAACCGATACTTTACATTGATATTGATGTGCAATTTTTGTCAGCGCTTCAATATCTACACATTGTAATGTGGGATTTGCAGGCGTTTCAATATACAATAGCTTAATTGATGCATCGTTTTTCAATGTTTGTTCGACTAATATTAAATCTTTAAAATCAATAATGATGGTTTCAATTCCACAAGTTGGCAATACCTTATCTACCAACTCTTGAGTGCCCCCATATAAGGATAGATGCGTTAATACTTTTTCATCATTTTTTACATTGGCTAAAATTAACGTGGCTATTGCAGCCATTCCAGAGGCATGTAAAATAGCTTTCAATTCCAAAGGGGAACCATCTTCATTTTTTAAACCATAGGCTTCTAATGCCGCTATTTTTTCTTCTGTTTGAGTAGAGGTAGGATTGCCAAAACGGCCATAAATATATCCTTTTTCTTTTCCTGTAAATAAATCTACTGCATGCTCGGCACTGTCAAATAAATAAGTGCTTGATGCATAAATAGGTGTGATATGACTATTGTGTTGTTCTGCTTCAAAACCTGCATGTACACAGCTTGAACCGAATCCTATTTCAGTATTTTTATTTTTCATGAAGGCAAAGGTATTTAAAAATATCTTGAAATAAAGCAGTTAAAAACGTATAATTTGTGGTTAATTGTTGCTAATAAAATGATGAATATACTTTCTTGTAAAATTATTGAAGCTTAAATTTTAATAAAAAATTGTTCGAAAATTTAAGTGTGCTAAATAAATTATTAAAACGTAAATCTACCTTTATTCGTGTTTCTGTTTTATGATACTACTAAGCAATTTTTTTAACACCATCTACAAATGGCCTGTATGCATAATATTGCAAAACCTCTTCAATGGCATAAATGAGTGCTTTATTAATAGGCAACATCATTGTTCCTAATTGATAATCTATTTGAGAAAGTTGCATATAATAATCTGTAAAAACAGGTATAGGCAACCCTTTGGCAATAGCAATTTCTGCGGATGAATAATTTTCAGACTGATTTTCTTTAATTATTTTACAAGTAGCTAGCTGCAATTTGCCCAATTTATCTTTGCTAGCAGCATATCCAAACAATCGACAAATAAGGCCTCTAAAAACATAATTTCCACAACTGCCTTTGGTGTTTTCTACTAATGAAAACGGCATATAAATTTGGCAAATACTCGTTGTTTTTGCATGCAGTAGCGTTAACATTTTTTCGGCCTCATCGTTCAAAAAAAGTTGAAAAGCCCAAGGAAAAAATTCTAAAGGCGAAGCTTCAATAGTAGGTTTGGTGCAACATTTTCCACAACCTGTTTGGCAATGCAATTGGGTTTCGGTTTGAAACACAGCAATCTCTTGGTCTAATCGTTCAAACAATGTTTCTACCAAACGCACCCTTCTTTCTATTGACATTCATGTAAGGTAGGCTTTTTAAAATGAAGAAGGAGGCATAAATAATATGAGTCAAGTATAAATAGGATTGCCATATACAATTTGTTATTTTTTAAAATTGATGATAATTTCTCCTAGACAACCTAAAAATTTTAGAGTAAGATTAAAATAGGTTTCAGCAATCAAGCTTATTTTTTTATATTTGAATATAATAATCTACTCTAAAAATGAATACGATAACCAAAAATTGCTTAAACTGTGATCGTGCCATTAAAGGTCGAATGGATAAAAAGTTTTGTGATGATTCTTGCAGAAATAATTATAATAATCAACAAAAATCGAACGATACTAACTACATGCGAAATGTGGTAAATGCCTTACGCAAAAATCGAAAAATTTTACAAGATTCAATTCCAGAAACCGAAGAATTTTATAAAACTACACAAGAACGATTAATCGAAAAAGGGTTTCAATTCAAATATCATACGCATGTTTATAAAAACAAAAAAGGAGATGTTTATTATTTTTGTTTCGATTATGGCTATTTGCCACTCGATAATGATTGGTATTTAATTGTTAGCCGTAAAGAATCATAGATAGTTTTTATAGTATAATCAGGCTTAAAATCGTATTTTTGCGCTAAGAAATTTATTGAAAATGGAGACGGCTTTAGAAAATAGTATATATATAAGCGACATCGCAAAAGAAAAAATTACTCAACTCATGCAAGAAGCGGAGTTAGATGAAACTTATTTTGTGCGTGTGAGTGTTGTGGGTGGTGGGTGCAGTGGCTTAAGCTATAAACTAGATTTTGACAATGAAATTAAACCCATGGACCAAAGCTTTGAAGACAAAGGCGTAAAAATGGTTTGTGATTTAAAAAGTTTTCTTTACTTAGTAAATACTGAATTAGACTTTAGCGATGGGCTAAACGGTAAAGGGTTCAACTTTGTAAACCCGAATGCCAGTAGAAGTTGTGGTTGCGGTGAAAGTTTTGCAGTGTAGTTTTTTGAACCACAAATCCACAAAGAAGCACAAAGGAATTTCACAAGATTTTTAATATCCAAATTATATGTTTAAAGCATCATTAGATATTACCAGTAAAATAGTTACTTCAAGTTTAGTTTTATTTGTTTTTACCATTGCAATTTTAGAAAATACTTTTTTAAAAACCAATGAACCCTTTATTTATCTCCCAGTTGTATTGTTGTTACCCATTTTAATTGGTACCTATATTTATTCTCCAAAATCTTATTCAGTGGATATGGATTATATTATTGTGCATAGAATAGCAAGTAATTTTTTCATTTCAAGAAAAGAAATAAAATCGACAGTAAAAATTAGTTCGGTAGAAATGGGAATGCCTTGGAGAACATTTGGCAATGGTGGTGTCTTTGGATATACAGGTTATTACTCGTCTTCAAAACTTGGCAAAATGCGTTGGTTTGTATCACAACGAAAAAACTATGTTTTAATTACGATGAATAATGAACGTAAATATTTAGTGAGTCCTGATGATGTTGCAGGATTTTTAGCGGCTACTCAATCGTAATTTTATGTGTGGCGATGATTTCTTTTTCACCCACAATTCTAAAAATATAATTTCCTTGTGCTAACGCTTCGGTTGTAAATGAAAATTCATTTTGTCCTAATTTTGTTCTGGTATCTAAAATAATAGAAACTAATTTCCCTTGCATGTCAATAATTTCATAACGCAATTTTTGAGCTATGCTTAAATTAAATGTGGTTGTAAATCTGTTTTCAGAAACTGGATTTGGATATACATGGCTGTTGCTATTTTCAATAATTTCGTTTGTAGAAACAGGAAAATCAGTATTGTCAACGATTGAAATCCAACAATTATTAGCGCTCGATTTTCCCCATGAGTTAGATAAATAAGCACGACTTGGGTTATTATATAGATGTTGAATATTTGTATAATCTCCCCAACGTTCCACCGAGTCTGTCAATCGATTCACAATCGATAATCCATCTTTCACAGAAATAATATCCGAATAATCTTCATTTGTATTTTTATAAATTATGCTGGCGCCAGAAAAACTATCCGTGTAGCAATGCGACATATTGTATAAAATTTTGTGGTCGTTATTGGTATTTCCAACATAGGTCATCGATGGATAACCAAATTCTTGTGTAGCAGTAGAAATAATATCCGCTTTTACAGTTGGTGTAGCAGAATTAATATTTTTAATCGTTCCTAAATAAACACCAGCATTCATAAATTGAGGATTCAAGGTATTCGAACCAAAATGGATATAATCATTTTCATAAATAGCAGCCAATACACGCGCATCATTGGTCATTAAATATTGACCAAATTTTTGAGGCACATTCGGAGGAAATCCATACGCTGTAGGTGACGTTAAAACCTTTGTTGTTAATTGTGCATTTCCAGATGCTTTGGAGTCCGTAATTTCTGTAACAAAAATAGAATCATTTGTAGAGGCAACATTTCGTAGCGTCAAAAAATACATATTGTTACCCATTGAAGTCGTTTGATTTTTTGCTGGACATATATTTCTTAAATTACCACCATTGTATTGAATGCCACTCCACAAATCATAAACCAAAGGCGTTCCAGCAAAACCTTCATATTTTTGAATTTGCCAAATAACAGATTGTTTAAAACCAATAGTCCAACTCACATTGTCTTTAACTTGATTAAATGTGATAAATAAATCTTGATCAGAAATTGAAATAATTGGATAGTCGCTCCATGTTGAATCATTAAACGATGCGCCATTTAAGGTGTAAAAATTCCAGTTGGCAGCCGGATCATTTGTTTGTGAAAATCCAACTAAAATAACAGACTCAGTGCTTATACTTCCCGAAAAACAAACCATAATAAATCGATCATTGTTGGGATCATAAATAACCCGTGGGTCAGAAATCCACGTATAATTTCCAACGGCAGCCGTCATAGAAGTCAATGATCTTTTGTTGATTAATAATTTACCGGTGTCATTATATACACTCATGTTTGAGTTGACTACACTCACAACCGTTCCGTTATTTGAAACGGCAATGTCATTGTCATTCGGTACACTACTTGACGTATTTCCTTGAATACCCTTAATAACAGTAGGATTGGGAGCTAAACCTCTTGTCTTTTTTTGTTGAGGTGTATTTTGCATTTCAGCTTTTTTTAACGCACGAAGTTTATCTAATTCCGTTTTCTTATTTCCATATTCAGCAGATGGAATGGGATGTTGATCCAAGTTGATTAGATTAGGACGAAAATCTTTACTATTTTCATCAGCCATATTTACCACAAACGGTTTTCCTGATGTGCCACTGATTTTTTTAACTTGTGCTGTTGCCAATAAAAAAGAAAGTAAAAAGAAAATAGTTGATAGACTTTGTTTCATTGTAAAAAAATTATTCCACTAAATTAGGAAATAGTATTTAGTACAAAGTAAAAAGAAGCAAGAAATTTTATAATTCAATTTCTAATTCTTCCAAATCGAGCATAGCATTGATGAGTGAAATTTTTTGATACTGCTGCAAATCATTGATGGATATTTCTTTTTCAATAATTTTAGATTCATTCAATAATAAATTGCGTCGTACACCAAAAAATAAAGGTTCTTTAGGCGTATGCCATTCATTGCCATTCCATAAAGCAATATTTGAATAACTCGAATCTGTTAAGAAACCAGCTACCACAAAAATTGGTTCGGTAGTTTCTGCTAAATTTTGTGTGTGTTTTATAAAGCAATTTTTAGCTGTAAATTTTAATGGATACGAAATGTCATCATCATGTATGAATACTATTTTTTCAATTTTTCTTTTTTCATAGCTTGAAATTTCAACTTGAAATTCTTGGTCATTATATAAAATTCTACATTTAAATAAATCATCATTTTTTATTGCTTGAAGAATGATTTTTTCATCTAACTCAATCTGTAAATCTCTACCCGATAAGGCTTTTATAGAATGTTTCATTCGAGCTAAATGGTCTTCGAATAAAAATACTTTTTGATGCTTAATTTTAATGGTTTCAAAGAGTGGGAACATAAATTTTATCGATTAATTCTTGATATTCTTTTTCAACTTCGCTGTTGATGGTAATACCACCGCCACTTTTATAAACTAAGCCATTGGTTGTTTGTTCAATAAAACGAATGAGCACACAACTGTCTATCGTTTTGCCATCAAAATAAAAACAAGTGCCGGTGTAAAAACCCCTGTCATTCATTTCTGCTGCTTGAATAATTTCAATGGTTTTCTTTTTGGGTGCACCACTAATGGAACCAGCTGGTAATAAAGAAAAAACGATATCTCCTAATTGCTCAAAATAATGAGTTGGTAAATCGCCCACAATTTTTGAACTAATTTGCAATAAGGTTTTATTGCTCGTTTTAATGGTATCTATATATCTAAATTTTTCAACATACACATTGGTTGCTACGATGCTTAAATCATTTCGAATTAAATCTACAATGGTATAATGTTCTGCAGTTTCTTTTTCATCATTTAAAATAAGTTGTTCTGCATTTTCTATGGATGCATCAATGGTGCCTTTCATAGGAAACGAAAAAATTTTCCCATCTTCTATTTTAATAAATGTTTCTGGCGAAAAACAAATCCATTCATTTTTAAAATTGATTTTATATTTTGCTTTAGCGGATTGAAAAATTTCTTTTAACGAATTTTTTGTTTCAATTGGTGTTGTAAATGTCAAATTTGTCAAATAAGAATTGCCATAATCCAACTGTTTTTTTACAACATTAAAGCCCTTTTCATATTCATCAAAAGAAATGTTTTTTTTCTCAATTTCAACTTTTTCCTGACAGCTGCCATCCGTCATCTGCCCACTTCTAAAATGTGGAAACGAAATCTCAATTCCTGAAACTTCTAATTCATCAAGCGTAAAACAATGCGTTTCATTCATCAAAAAATCGACAAACAACACAAACGGAATGTTGTTTTTTCCGTAATTATTTATTTTATCAATAATTGCTCGATGAGTTTGCAAGAAATACTTTTTATTTGTGTAAAAATAAGGTTTTGAAGGTTTTATTAATAGATAATTACGATTCTTTTACATTTAACATTGTAGAAATACTCAGGCAGTTGAATGTGACTGATTTATTGATTGTCAAAAATAATGAAATAAGCGTTGAGGCTGCTAGCCATTTTGATAAAATAATTATTTCTCCAGGGCCAGCCACACCGCAAGAATCGGGTAATATTTTAGATATCATTCAACAGCTATCTCCAACAAAATCTATTTTAGGCATTTGTTTAGGGCATCAAGCAATTGCAGTTGCATTTGGTGGAACGCTTCAAAATTTAACACGACCCTTTCATGGATTTAGCACCCAATTAAAAATTGTAGAAGCAGGTTATTTGTTTAAAAATTTACCTACTGAATTTCAAATAGGATTGTATCATTCCTGGATGGTAGAAAAAGAAACCTTACCAGAATGTCTACAAATTACTTCGTTGTCTTCCGAAAATATTATCATGTCTATCAAACACAAAACTTTTGACCTAGAGGGCATTCAATTTCATCCAGAAAGTTATATGACTGAATATGGAAAAGAAATTTTAAGGAATTGGTTAGAGCGGTAGATTTTTTGGATTTTATCTATTATCCCAAAATAATAAAATTTCAATTGTTATATCATACTATAAATTTCTATAAAACAATGTTATATGAGGATGCACAGTAACTTTACGAATATTTTCATTTTTATCATATAATAAATGTCGATTAGGAAAAAGAACAATATCAATTATTTTTTCATTGACTAATTCAACCAATCGTTTTGCAATTTTTAAATTCCATTGATAAAATAAAAATTCATAAACTTCATCAAAACTTAGTTCAGCTTCTTTGGTCCATTTTATTTCCATCATATATATTTCTTCATTACATCTGCATGATTAATATATTCTTTATTATTGGCTTGTTGTTTAGAAATTTCTAATCGTTCTTGAACGTATAATGGAACCTCATCTTGAGCGTTACTAATTAATGAAGCATTCAATAATTCTTGAATCTCTAATAATATGACATCATCAACATCTTGAATTTGTTTTATTATTTCTTCTTTTAATGCAATACGCATTTTTTTATATTTCATTACAAATTTAAAGCTAATTATTTAATATAAAATAAAAAATATCATTACATTTAGCAGTACAAAACCTACTATTCTATGCGCTATTTATTAGGACTTTTTTTTGGTCTTTTCTTTTTATTTGAATGCCAAGCTCAAACCGATACCACATTTGTAAATGAATTGGGAACTTATGTTTCTCGGGAGCAAGCAAATTATTATCGTTTGATAATTGCTACAGAGAAAAATACCTATTTATTTAACGATTATTATTTCAATCATCTATTGGCTAAAAGCATTGAATACAAAGGATTGTCAGGCACAACGAAAGAAGGCAAGGCTGTTGTATACAACCAAAAAGGAAATAAAATTTCAGAAGGTAATTACCACAATGGTTTTCAAATTGGTGAATGGCAATTTTATTTTATGAATGATAGCATAAAAGAAAAAAAAACATTCAATGAAAAATTGCATGCATATTATTCCTATCAATATGATTCTACAACTTCTAAATTAGAAGAGGAAGGAGCATTTGACCACTTAGAGAAAAAGACTGGCGATTGGAAACGCTATTTTTGGAACATTAAAATTCTACAATGCACGAATCATTATTTAGTTGGTAAAAAAGAAGGAGCTCAATTGGAATATTATAAATCTGGCGATATTAAACGTAAAGAAATTTTTGAAAAAAATAAATTAAAAAAAGGATTTCAATATGATTTGCAAGGCAATAAAATAGCCTATTTCCCAGCATTTGAATATCCTGTTTCTAAAAAGCCAATTTATAGAGTGTTACAAAATCAAATACCTTGTTATGCCGAAAAACTAAAATTACATCCATTTGAAATACGATTTTTAGTCACTAAAGAGGGCGATGTGAAGAATATTGAAATTGATGTTGACGATGAATTCTGTAAATCAGAAATCAAAAAAGTGATTGAAAAAATGAAATGGAAACCTGCGAAAAAAGAAAATAAACCCATTGATTTTAATGCAAGCTTCCGAATGAGAACTTATGGAAATGGAGATTGAATCTTAAATTTTTATATTGCCACTGTGTTTAAGACGACTTTCATAATATGGATTGTTTAATAAATTAACTCCTACAACTTTGGATGAAGAAGCATGGATAAAATATAGAATTCAATTTAAACAACAAAGCCACCAGATTTCTCTAGTGGCTTTATGTCGGGATCTTCACTTCGTTTCAACAAGATTTGAACTTTTGGGAGGATCTAAATACAAATTTTTATATCCAAAATTTTCTTATAACAAAAAACGAATGGCTGCCAATTCATTTCCTATTTGTTGAACTCCATGAAGTATTTTTAATGTTTGATTTGTGGAGGGCTTTTTGATTCCTTTTATATATTGAGCCAATAAACTTTGATTCATTCCAATTCTTTCAGAAAGTGCTTTTGCATTGATGACTTTATAAAATTCAAAAAATTGTGGTAAATCCAACGTTATTTTCAAATCAGCTTCAGTGAATATTTTTCCTTTTGCTTCAAAGTGAAGATTTAATGCTTCAAGCATGTTTGTTTTAAGTTCATGTAATGTTTTGCCAACAGTAAAGACAGGATACTTTTCTGAGTAAGCAGAATATCCGGTTTTTGTTCGTTCTACAATCATTTCAATTTTCATAATTTATTTTTTTAGATACCTGCGTCTTTCTTAATTTTTTTCTCTAATCCTTTACCAACCTCATGGCTACCATGATTAGGACAAACAATTTGTCCTTTTTTAGTAGCATGTTGCATAATCATATGACTTCCGCTTTGCCTAATTACAAACCAACCATCTTTTTGCAGCAATCTGATTAATTCATTAGATTTCACTTTTCAAAAGTAATATAATTATTACTTTTTTTCAAAAATTATTTATCATGAATTAAAGAATTATAGAAAATAAAAATTGTTTCAAAAACAACAAAGCCACTAGATTTCTCTAGTGGCTTTAGTCGGGAGGACAGGATTATTTATAGATTACGGGTTAATCTATCTATTTTTGTAAATTGTTAACTTACAATGACATGTAATAAAGTTAATTCTTCAACACACAAATTTTTATCGCTAAAAAATGCATTTGTTTGTATAATTTTGCTAAAATCTTGATAAAATTTTTTAGACCAAATGGCACATAAATTTACCTATCCAAAACTTAAAGTCAATAATTGCACAATAGTCATATATTATCACCATTCTAGCACAGCAAAAATTCCAACTGGGGTAAAAATTTCTAATAGAAAATATCGAGGCAAATTGATCGAATGGGATGAAAAAATTGCATTAATTTCGACAGAAGTTGATAATTCTATAGAGCTTAATAATGTTTTGAAGAATAAACTAAATATAGCAATCAATATTCTTGAAAAGTATGCAAAAGATGGTCAGATTCTAACAGGTGATGAACTGAAAGTAGAGTTTTACAATTTTCTCGCAAAACCCGAATTGGAAGATAATGGAAAGGTGGTTCCACTTTTTGAGAATTTTATTGAAATCAAAAAGGAATTTTTTGCAGCACATGGCAGCGAGTCTAGCATTAAGGACTATAATTCACTGAAATTTGCTTTAAAAGGATATGAGGAGGTCAAAGGCTGCACTTTACTTGTTGATGATTTAAATTTGGACTTCGTTGAGAAATTTCACCTTTGGTTAACGAGCGATGTGAAAAAAGAAGTGAAAAGGTTAAAACTCAAAACGAAGGTTGAAGGATTAATGAAGCCAGCAACCTTTAAGAAAAGACTTGACTCACTATATTCTTTTTTGAAACATTTAAAATCTAAAGGTTTGTATAATTATGATTTTGAATTTATTACTGAATATAAAAGGCGAAATTTACGGAAACTTCCATCAAATAAAGAAACCCTGACAGTTGAAGAGGTTTACACTTTATTGAACTATGATTTTGGACATAGCAGATATGATAGAATCCAATACATGTTTGTTTTTGCGTGCCTCACAGGGATGAGATATAGCGATCTAAAGAACTTTGATAAAAAGTTTTTGAAGGAAACATCTGATGGTTTAGTTTACAAAAGAATGGCACAGAAAACTCAAAGAAGCAGTGGTTTGAGTATTGAGGTTCCGTTATGTAAAGCTGCTGAGCATATATTACTTAAATATGATAAAAATTTAAAAGGATTAATTTATCCAAACAATCAAACTGCAAACAAAATCCTAAAGGAAGCATTAAGAGACACTAAATTATTTGAGGAATATACCGAAAACAAAGAGAAAAAAACTGGCAGGTACCTACAACGCTGGGAGTGCATTAGTATGCACAAAGGTCGAGACACATTTATTACCAATCTAATCGATGTTACACCTCTAAACGAACTTATGAAATATACGGGTCACTCAAAGCTGTCTACGCTTCAAATATACTTAGACAGAAAAAGAGAGGTTAAACATGACTTCGTTAAAGCCGTTTTTGATAAATATATTTCAAAAGAAAAATAAAGCAGAACCTTATTCCCTCCTATTCGCTTCAATTTTAACTAGCACACTTAAATAAAAGTCGATGCACTTGTGTTGGGGTAAATTGTTTACCATATCTTGTTGAATATTGCAAAGTGTTTAACTTATCGGCTATTTGCTGAAGTGTGAGGTTTTGTTTCCTGGCTGAACAAATAATGTCCATTGCCTGGATGTTTGCTTTATTCGTGGCTGCTAACTCCTTAATCTTCTGTACGCCAAGTTTCTGTTTATCTCCAATACCATTGGGATTACCAAGTCTATATTTACCGTTAATAGGCTTCATTTCTGAGCCGTCCTTGTTCGTGATAATTCCATTTTTTATTCTCTCTTTCTTAACAGCCAGGGCAGATTTAATACGATTTGAGATTACTTCTGCTTCATGCTCAGCAATAACACTTAGTAACTGGATAGTGAGTTTATTTGCAGTAGGATTATCACAGCAAACAAAATCAAGTCCAGCGTTATATAAAGCACTAGTAAATTCCACATTTCTTGCCAAACGGTCTAGTTTTGCAACTAGTAGGGTTGCGCCATGCTTTTTGGCTAAATCAATTGCCTTATAAATTTCAACTCGCTTTCTTTTTCGTGTTCCAGTTTCAACTTCAATAAATTCTCCAAGAATATCAGCTTGGCTATTTCCAATGAATCTTTCAACAGCATTTTTTTGACCTAAAATCCCTAATCCTTCTGCACCCTGTTTTTGGGTCGAAACTCTGTAATAGCAAACATACTTTTTCATGCTTTTAATCTTTACTAGGCAAATATAGTCTAATTTTACAAATCAGCAACACTAGTTACCAATTTGTAATTTTTAACTAATTATAGTTTTAACTACTCTTTTGTGCTCCAAAACTATTTATGGTTATGATATATGAAATGCGAAAATGGATTGACCTGATAAACGAAATTGAAAACGACCAAATAAAGTATTTTGGCAAGGTTAGTAAGGAAGATCAAAAATGGCTTGAACAAAAAGGGAGAAAAAGTTATAGCGGTGGAGAATTGCAGCCGATAATAATAAATAACCAAATGGTTGGCGGTATTCATTGGGATTTGGGCGGAATCGACTATATTGAATTTAAGCCAGCGTTCCAGGGAACTGGTGTATTGAGAAAAGTTGTAATGGATAATATTGCAGACGGTGCGGTCAAGTTTGTTTCTGCCTCACCAGATCTAACGAAGAAACTCGAAAATTACGGGGATGTAACTTATGACCCTAATACAGATATTACAAGTGTAATTATAAATTAAAGTTTAGACCCTTGATTTTGGAACTTAAAAATTCAGCCTGGTAATTACATTGCATTTTTTTTCATTTTAGTGGCTCAGTTGAAACCGAAATCGGTGGTTTAGTTCATCCGAAATACTAAATTGATTCTCAATAAAATTTTCTTTGAGTATTATTCTCATGTTATTATTTGAAATTAAAAACTTTAATTGGAGTTGGCTAGATCTAGTTGTTTGGTATAAATCTTTATAGTATGTAATATTAACCTGAAAAACTTTAGCTAAATTACATAAATGAAAAATATAATAATCTACTTAATAGTTCGTAAACAAGCTAGAAGAGCGGGTTTAGTTGGGTTTAACAAAATACCATACAAAATAGTATTTCAGGCTATAGAACAGGCTAAAAAAGAATATCAAAAAGGCAAAGAGGAAGATTTTACCCTACTTATTGCAAGATATAGTTTTGAGAGTTTTTTTAAAAAGGATTTAAAATTTTAATAATCAACCGCTTCACTTATCAGAGCATAATTTCGCAAATGGTTAAAAGAGGAAATATGAATAATTGTGCCAATAATACCCAATTCTAAAGCTGAATATAAACCAATTTCATTTTTTAAAATTAGCGGAATAGCTGGTGAAAATAATTGAATTGCCAATCCAATTTTAGCCTGCTTGCTGAAATCAAATAATGACTGATTTATATTTATATCTTTTTCAATAAGATAATTTTTTGAAATTTTGGTTAGGTCAATTTCAGATACTTTTATCTTCTTTACTACGGATTTCTCTTTAATATATAAATAATTTTTAGTTGCATGAACAAGCTCAATATATATTCCTGAACCATCCTTTATAGTTGTTGATTTTAAATAAGCCATCTGTTCTATTGGATTTTCAACTTCAGTTAGAATATATTTTTTGACATCCTGCCCAAAAGAACTCAAGCTAATAGCTAAAATGATAAATAGTGAGATTGCTTTATTCATAGTCTTAATTTTTATGCGGAAAATAGAATTGAAGATGAACCCAATTTTCTTGTAATAAATAGTTATTAAAAGTCGTATTTAATTCTATTGTAAATTAAATGCAAAATTAGAGGTTAAACAATCTTTCTTTTTTTTCAATGTTAATCAAATTAGGATTGAACCTAATGAGTCAATAAAACAGTCTTGTTTCAAGGCGCCCCGAAATCAGTACAATTTAAAATTTCAAAATAATTTATTAATTTAGAAAAAAGGCTAATTTAGCCCTGTACTAAAATGGGGAGGGGTACATTTAAATTATAATGATTTATAGGGAATTACATACGATTAATATTTCCCTCAAAATTATTAATTAAAATTGCATTAAATCCAATCTAGATTGAACTTATGAAAAATATACTAACTTTTATCCTTGTTATTACCGCATCTACAGCCTTTTCTCAGCACACAATTTTCCCCAAAAAAGGACTTGCTATTCAATGTAAAATTAAAAAAGTTAAAAATGACACTATATATTACTACCCTGAGGCTAATAACGAATTAAATAAACTTCCGTTAAAAAAAGTTATGCATTATTCATTTAATGAAAGTGATATTTCAGAAATTATTAATGAAAATGACACAAATAACTCAAAATTTGCTCATGAGGAAGTTGATTCTGTTAAATTAGTTATTAACGAGTGGGATCACCTAGATATTGCTGGTCAAAGTTTAAAAAGCGCTGTCTATTTCAGGTTTGCAGCAGCGGGCTTAGCAATAGTTGCAACATATACATTAGCATCTATTGGTTCAAATAACTACGCAGCGCCCGTTTTCTTCGGACTAGCAGCGCTTGGATGTTCAATAACATCCATTGTTAAAACATATAATAGTGGAGCAAACATAGTTGAAGCCGCTAGAATTGGCAGGCAAAAACAAATAAAACTTAATTGAGTAGTAAGTAGGATTAAGAAAATTTTTCCGCAAAATTGGAAACCAAATTTACTTAGGTGCCTTAAAATCTATGCTTTTGACAGAGTTAATTAATAAAATCAGCTTATACACTTTTTGGGATGGTGTCATTTGACTAATTATATTTTTTTTTGTTTTTCGTATAAATTGAAAGTGTCTCTAAAAATTCAATTAACAACTTAACCTCTTTGTAATCTAAATTCCTAATGTTTTTACCTTCCCCATTAATTACAGTTTTTTTTGAGTTATTATTTGAAATTGTTTTTACAAAGGCTCTTATTTGTTCAATTTGATTTTGGTTAATATATGGTTCGAACTCAAGAGATATTACACCATTAAGATTAATAACTTCAGCGATTTGTTTTGTTGAACTTTTTTCTAAATTTTTATTTCCTTCAATATTTTTAATGCTCGGCAAATTAAATTCGGATATAACTTCTTCTTTATTGATTTTTGGTATTGAATTTTTTAATTTATTATTGTCTTTTAACAGACTACTGTCTTCCTTAATATCACTATACTTCTTATAAATATTGTATTGTAAGCTATCAAAAGGTTCAATTAGATCATCAATTATAAATTTTAATAACAGATAAATTATAACAAATAATATCAATTGAAATATAAGCCACCAATTTGGAATTATACAAATCGAGCTAATTAATGATATAATAGCAAGCGCAATTGGATAAATGTATTTTTCAATAAATTTGATTCTTGCTTTTTCATAATCTTCTATTTTACTGATTTTATCCATCCAAATGTAATGTTCTGCTTTTGAATCAAAACCAGCTTTTTTTGCTTTTTCCTCAAGGCTGATCTCGTAGAAAAAACTGTCCATACGTCTTTTATTATCTATCCAAATGTAATTATCGTTACCGCATGCAGGGCAAATAGTGTAACCACCACGATTAAGTCGTGTTCCACAATCGCTGCAATGAACATCATCAGTGTTCCGACTATGTCTTCTATCATAATGCATAATTTAAAATATTTAATTTTTTTTGGTAATGTAAATAAAACTAATTTTTTATTAACGACAAATTATTTTTTAATTTTGAAGTTTTCCACTTAAAATGACCCAAATTTAATAATCAGCAATGATGTAATCAAGAATTGGAGTAGTTGGAAATTAAAAGATAAATAACATCCAAGGTTATTGGCTTTTTTTTAACAAGTTTTTATTTTAAAACGCTCCTATCAATGTATTGACCCACAAAATGTTGAATCAAGTGATTGTAGTTTAGAGCTATTTTAATACATTTTGTGGGGAGGGGCTATCTTTATCACTTTTTTTGGTTCCCAGATTTTTTTCAACCCCACCTTTTCATTTTCAAATAAGGGTCATTTTCTGGGAACCAAATTTTTTGGCGCCAATTTTTTTGAAAACGAATTGAAAAGGGATATTGATTCGATTATATAGGGGGCTGCCTCCCCCCATTATGTTTTTGGGATACCAGGAGGGACTGGTAGGTACAGGGTCTATTTTATACAACCCTGCTGTATCGAATGTATCGCTGCCGTGAAGCCTTCTGCTAATACTCGCATGCTTTTAGTTACAGTCTCTTCTAATTCTTTTCTATTTTCACCCTCGCTCTGAGCCATTAAACCAACCGTTTCCTTTAGTCGTTGTATCAACATTATAGACGCATCGAAGTGGAATTCCAACTCATCTTTAT
Source organism: Chitinophagaceae bacterium (assembly GCA_044353665.1). Taxonomy (GTDB): domain Bacteria; phylum Bacteroidota; class Bacteroidia; order Chitinophagales; family Chitinophagaceae; genus OLB11. Next base: position 41,700 of record JBILBN010000015.1, read on the forward strand.
GAGTGAATGGGACATATTGTGTTTCGTTATTTACCATTCCGCAAAATTTACGAAAATAAATTTAATGTGCAAATCAGAAAAATGATCACTTTGAGATCTTTCTGACTATTTATAGGAAATCATTTAAATGGAAAACAATAAACAACTAGGTTTAAACATCAAACAGAAAGACGGTTTGAAGGTCAAAATTAGCCAAAAACAGAGAAGATACCAGGTGACGGAGAAACAACTCCTAGCTATCATGGAAAATAAATTAGAGGCAATACTTACAGAGTCTAAGACATTCGATTCTGATGAAGAGAAAAAGGCATTCATTAAGGTTGGTAATATTATCACCTTTAAAGAGCCTTTGCCAGCTTTCCCATCAGGGCAAATTGCCATTTCAAAAATAAAACGAGATAAATCGGGAGCAATAAAATTAATAAATCATTTCGGAACAGAGTCACCCTGCTGAATTACCTGGTTGCTAAAAATCGTTTTGCTCCTATATTTTTTATTTTCTTTTCGAACGCCATCGATTCTTGTCTTGTAGAAACAGTTGTTTGCCAAACTAAGCTCCAAGGTATTCCTGTTCGCAATGATTTTGTTTCACCAGCATTGTGTTCTATTAATCGGTTTTCAATATTTTGGGTTTGACCAACATAATATTTTTGCAGGGATTCTGAATAAAGGATATAAACGATCAACATAAATTAAATAGGTAGGTATATTAAAAGAAAAAACCACACGCTTATTCGTGTGGTTTTTATGTCGGGAGGACAGGATTCGAACCTGCGACCCCTTGGTCCCAAACCAAGTATTCTACCGAGCTGAACTACCTCCCGAAGGTAGAAGTGTTATTTACACTACTCATTTTTGTCGAACCTACGACCACTCCTGATGTTTCAATCAGGATATTCTACCGAGCTGAACTACCTCCCGAAGGTAGAA
>JBILBN010000126.1:0-4082 GCA_044353665.1 Chitinophagaceae bacterium
TGTTCTAAAATCTCTACTTCAACTTCGCCAGTTTCTTCATTTTTACCAACAGTCCCTAATGGAACTTCGATATAAACGTCTTCACCTGTTAATCCACTGCTATTATTTTTACTTCCTCTAAATCCATCTTCGGCTATTAAATTTTTGTGATATCGAAGATGTAAAAGAGTCCATAAGTTTTTATTACCCCTTAAAATAATATGGCCCCCTCGTCCACCATTACCGCCATCAGGACCACCTAATGGCCTTGACTTTTCTCTTAAAAAATGAGATGAACCAGCTCCACCACTTCCAGATTTACAGTGAACTCGAATATAATCTATGAAGTTATCGTGTTGCATAATAATTTATTTTTTACTTGGTCAAGAACCTAACAAAATTAGTTGATTCTTGTATCAATGACTCCAGAAATAGCGTCAAAAATTTCGTCTACGCTACCTTCTCCAGGTAATTCTACTAAAGTTTGTTTAGACCTATAGTAATCTGCTACAGGAGATGTTTTAGCATGGTATTCTTTGATTCGGTTTACAATTACCTCTTCATTGTCATCAGCCCTACCTGAAACTTCACCACGAGAAATTAAACGCGTTTTTAACTCTTCTTCGCTTACTAAGAGACTAATCACTACATTAATTGGATTATTTTTAAATTCCAATAAATTATATAAAGCTTCTGCTTGTGCAACTGTGCGAGGAAAACCATCAAATATGAATCCTTTTACTTCTGGATTTTCATCTAATTTTGAAGAAATCATTCCGATGACTACTTCATCAGGGACTAATTGACCCTGATCCATAAACTTTTTAGCTTCTATTCCTAATGGTGTTTCGTTTTTAACTTCCCCACGAAGAATGTCGCCAGTAGACAACTGTATAAGGTTGTATTTATCAATAATATTTGCTGACTGAGTGCCTTTACCACTCCCTGGAGGTCCAAAAAGGACAAGATTAAACATATTCGGTTTATTTTAACGAGTTGCAAATATATACAATCTTAATGGATTGGAAAGTATGTGGCTAGTTAATCATTAGAAATTTATTGGTAATTAATTTATGTTTTTGAAATTTAAGTTTTGAGACTTGAGATTTAGGATTTTATGAAGTCGAAGTCTGTAACTTTAATCATCGACAACGGCTATGGCACAGTTCAACCAGTTAACCTATTTCAGCTTTTTTCTTTGAACAATTATGCAGCTATCTTCGAAGTTAGTAATTGCGAATTATGGAACAGGCGCAACTCTGATGCAGAATGAAAAACAGCTGGTTCTATAAAAAAATTAAGGGCATTGATTATTTCAATTTATAATTTGGAATTTTCGCAAAATGAAGTGTATGAAAGTTTATGTAATTTTCTTACTTTTGGAAAAATTTTGACATAATTATGGCTGATGTAATTAGAATGCCTCTTTTGAGCGATACGATGACAGAAGGAAAGATTGCTGCTTGGAATAAAAAAGTAGGTGATACTGTTAAAGCGGACGATAGTTTAGCCGACGTGGAAACAGACAAAGCAACTATGGAAGTAGTGCCTTATGTAGCTGGAACCTTATTGTATATTGGTTTAGAAGCAGGACAAGCTGCTAAAGTAAATGACATTATTGCTATTATTGGCAAACCTGGTGAGGACATTTCTTCATTGCTTGACACTCAAGCTTCGGCGCCTGAGAAAGCGAACGTTGTTGTTGAGCAAGAACCGAAAATTGAAATTCAAACATCGAATATTGAATTACCAAAAGAATTAACGGTAATTCGGATGCCTTTATTGAGCGATACCATGACGGAAGGAAAAATTGTTGTTTGGAATAAAAATGTTGGCGATAAAGTTAAAGCAGATGATAGCCTAGCTGATGTGGAAACAGATAAAGCAACCATGGAAGTAGTGGGTTATGTTGATGGTACATTATTATATCAAGGAATTAAAGCTGGTGAAGCCGCAAAAATTAATGAAGTAATTGCGGTAGTAGGAAAAGAAGGGTTTGATATTACGCCTTATTTGGCTTCTTTGAAGATATCTAATACTGTTAGTCAGTTGCCCGAAAAAGCCGTTGAAGAAACAGTAACTAATGCTCCTAAATCAACTGAAGAAAAACCGATAGCAGACATCGGAAATAAGACATCAACTCGAATAAAAGCGTCGCCATTAGCGAAACAAATTGCAAAAGAAAAAGGAATTGACTTACACTCGATTGAAGGAAGTGGTGATGGTGGACGAATTGTGCGTAGAGATTTAGAAAATATTTCTGCAACGCCAGTTGTTGTGTCTCAAGCTGTCATTTCTAACAGCTCAAATCTTTCTTCACAAATCTCTTTCTCTGATACTCCTTTAACTCAAATGCGAAAAATTATTGCTCAACGACTGAGTGATAGCATGTTTACAGCTCCACATTTTTATTTGAAAACTTCGGTGGAAATGGATACCTTGATGGACGCACGAAAATTGATGAATGCAGCAAGTCCAGTGAAAATTTCAATTAATGACATGATGATTAAAGCTTGTGCAATGAGCCTTGCTAAACATCCCGTAATTAATAGCAGTTGGATGGTTGATTTCATTAGACAGAATCATCAAATTAACATTGGCACAGCGATTGCCTTGCCTGATGGATTAATTGTACCTGTAATTAAAAATGCGAATTTAAAATCATTATCTCAAATAGCATTTGATGCAAATGAATTGTATACTAAAGCACGCAATAAAAAAATTCAACCTGCTGAGTTTACTGGAAACACATTCACTATATCTAATTTAGGCATGATGGATATTGATGAATTTACGGCGATCATTAATCCTCCTGATGCTTGCATTTTGGCTGTAGGAAAAATTGCCGCAACACCTGTTGTTAAAAATGGCGCTGTGGTGATAAAAAATATCATGAAACTGACTTTAAGTTGTGACCACAGAGTTGTAGATGGTGCTGAAGGTGCCCTATTTTTAGAAACATTGAAAGGATTTTTAGAAAGTCCAGTTACTATGTTAGTATAAATTAGCAATAAATAATACTTTTTTACACGTAACTAACTTCTATTTTTTTAATAAGTAAATGATCATTTATCGACAATATGGCGATCGCTTTTGAATGGTCTATGATTGATTCATAGTAGACAATAATTTTATTTTCATAAATTTCAACTCGATTTATTCTAAATTTAAATTGAGGGAAATTGACCCTTACGAGCGACCAATATTCAAGCATTTGAGTCTTTCCTGCAATACGACCAAAAGAATTTGGAATTAATCGGAGTGCAACATTTGAAACTAAAGTGGCTTCGTCGTCATACAACGTTAAATATTTTTCAACAGTATCATTATTCCAATATTCAACCCACTTTTCTGAAATCAAATGAGCTTGTTCTAGTGTTATTTGCATAATAATAGTTTGTAAATTTCAAATTGTTTTTTTAATTTAATATTTCTTTTGCAACTTCTATAGGCATTTTAGCAATATTTTTGGCAGCATCAAAACCACCTAAAATGTTTCGTATATTATGAATGCCTTGTTTTTTTAATAGGGAAGCTGCAATTACAGAACGATAACCTCCTGCACAATGGATATAAATATTATCTGTATCTTCAAATGCAGCAATATTTGTCAAATCAGTCATAGATTGCAATGGAATATTTAATGCAGTTTTAATGTGTCCATTATCATATTCTAGTTCTTTACGAACATCTAACACGATCATTTTATAATCATAATTTAAATCCATAAGCAACTCGTCCGCATCAATATCAATAATTAAATCAATAGGCTCATTTGCTTTTTTCCAAGATTCAAAACCACCTTTTACATATCCAATAATTTTATCGAACCCAACACGTGCTAAACGAATAATGGTTTCTTCTTCTTTCCCTTTATCTGTAAGTATGATAATTTTTGAATGAAATGGCAACATCGTAGCTGCCCACTCTGCAAATCGACCTTCTAATCCTATATTAATTGCAGAAGGTATAAATCCTTCTGTAAAAATAGTTGACTTTCGGGTGTCCAATAAAATAGTATCTTCTGCTATTTCTTTTTTCACGTCTTGTAAAGATAGTGATCGCATTCCATTTTTTATTATTAAATCTATACTGTCATATCC
>JBILBN010000016.1:0-42588 GCA_044353665.1 Chitinophagaceae bacterium
AAATATACAACCGATTCGGTTAGTTTATTAATAAAACAAGGGTTACCCAATAATGTTGAAATTGTGGTACTTAATAAAAAAATCCCTGGTATCCCAAATAGTGATACACTCAGAATAAAAATTCCTACTTATGGCAAAGCTGGTTTAGGACGAAATTATTTAAGTATAGAATTAGATCAAGAAGCGTTGATTGAAGAAATTTCAGAAACAAATAATACCTTAAAAAGATTTTACAATATCAATAACGACGATTTAGTTCCAGTGTATCCTTATGAATTTAGTATAGTAAACATGCAAGGGGTAACGTTGAAAGGCTCAACTTTAAATCCATTTGCAGCTATGAAAAATTATGTTTTTCAAATAGATACAACCGAAAAATTTAATAGTCCATTATTAACTTCAACTCAAATACAAAGTAAAGGAGGTGTTATAAAGTGGCAACCTGTAATTGCGCTTCGGGATAGCACAGTATACTATTGGCGCACAGCCATGGATACGCTTGCAGGATTAAGAAAATGGACAACAAGCTCATTTATATATTTAGATCAAAGTTTGCCGGGGTGGAATCAATCTCATTATTATCAATTCCAAAAAGATAATTATGCAGATATCTATTTAGATTCTATAGACAGAAAATTTAAATTTGTAGGTGCTAATAAAACATTAGGCGTTCAAAATACTTGCTTACTTGGACCTTCTCCTTTCAACTATAGTTGGTCAGATTATTTTGTAAAATTTAATGGAAGTACAGCATATTCATTTGGTTGTGGACAAGAAGGTGGAATATATTCTACGCTACAATTTATTGTAATTGATACTTTAACTGGTGAACCTTGGATAAATACAAGACCCAATGCTGCTTTGCCAATAGGACGGTTTGGAAGTTTTGACCCATGTAGAGTAGGTACTCAATATGCAAATACAGATCCATTTTTTGAATTTAGTTTTGGCAATGCTGCACAAAATGGAGCAACCATTTTAGCAACTGTTTGGCGTAAAAGAATTATGGATTTTATTGATTCTATACCTCAAGGATATTATGTGATGATTCAACCTAGATTGAGGTCTTCAACTGGAGCATACAATAAAGTATTTGTAAATAATTGGAAGTCGGATACGACTCTTTATGGTTCTAATATTTCTTTATATCACAAATTGAAAAATTTAGGATTCGATAAAATTGATTCTTTATACAAAAATAGAAGCATGATTTTGTGGGCTGAAAAAGATAAACCTACAACAGCAATTCAATATGTTGGTGCCGACAGTACCGTTAAATTATATGCAGATTTTAATTACAAATCAACTTTATTCACCGGAAATATTACGTCTACTAAAATTGGGCCATCCAAAGTTTGGTCTGAATTTAAACAAATAAAAAACACAATTGATGCTAATATAGGAGATACTACATATTATAAAATATATGGGATCACACTTTTAGGAAATGAAAATTTATTAGCTACAGTTCAACACGATACTTCGTTAAGCTTTATTAATGCACAACAATATCCGTATTTGAAAATTGTGATGAATAATAATGACAATGTTTTTAAAACAGCAGAACAACTAAAATATTGGAGAGTTTTATATCAACCACAGCCCGAAGCAGCTATCAATCCAAATAGATTTTTTGCTTTCATGGATACATTAGGTCAGGGTCAATCTACTAAATTTTCTGTAGCCATTGAAAACTTAACAACTATACCAATGGATAGTATTTTGGTAAAATATTCTATGATTAATGAAAATAATCTAAAAACTGTATTAGGCTATAAAAGATACAAACCATTACCAATGTTAGATACAATTATTGCAGATTATGAATTGAAAACAAATTTAATAACTGGAAATAATACATTTGAAGTAGTAATAAATCCAAATAACGATCAAATAGAGCAATATCATCCAAATAATATTGGACTAAAATCACTTTTTGTTGTTGCAGATAATAAAAATCCATTAATAGATGTGACTTTTGATGGTATACATATTTTAGACAGAGATATAGTTTCTTCTAAACCTTTCATAAATATTACCTTAAAAGATGAGAACAAGTATTTAGCGTTAGATGATACTTCATTAGTCTCAGTATATCTCAGATATAATGCTTCTAGTAGTTATGTTGATGAGCTGATACCATACGATAATCAACGATTGAAATTTATTCCTGCAACATTAAATGCTACTAAAAATAGCAATCAAGCTCGAATTGAGTTTCGACCTGAATTTACGAAAGATGATGATGATTATATGTTAATTCTAAAAGATGTAAAAGATAAATCTGGAAATTCAGCAGGTAAAAATGAATATAAAGTTGCTTTTTCAGTAGAAACAAAAGCCTCAATTTCATCTTTATTAAATTATCCAAATCCGTTTACAACTTCTACTCAGTTTTTATTTACATTAACGGGTTACCAAATTCCTTCTCAATTAAAAATTCAAATTTTAACGCCAACGGGTAAAATCGTACGAGAAATAACTAAAGCTGAATTAGGGAATATACATATTGGAAGAAACTTAACTGATTTTAAATGGAATGGAGATGATCAATTTGGTCAACCTCTAGCGAATGGAGTTTATTTATATCGTTTAGTTACAAATTTAAATGGTGAAAAAATCGATCATTTTAATACAGGTGCTGATAAGTTTATCGAAAAAGGATTCGGTAAATTATATATTATGCGATAAAATAATATGAATAAATGTAAAAAATGACTGCAATAACTTGTGGTCATTTTTTATTTAATAATTTGAGTAATCGAGCATTTGTTTTTTGCAAATTGGTGTATTCAATTTCTGTAGGACTAAATTTCTTAAAAAAGGTATCAATTGTGGGTAGCATACTTCCCTCAAAATCAAATCGAGATTTTCCCATATCAAAACTTAACTGAATTGCATGCCACATTAATAAACTCATTGCACCACTGCCATAATATTTTGGATTTGTGCCTCCGGCTAAATAATAGGAGGTAGTAGAGTCATACGTTAAAAATAAAGCGGCTTGAATATTTTTTTGATCATCCTGAATAAATAATAATTTCCCACATTCGTTTTGCTTACAAATTTCCCACGTATTTTGAAAACTAAGAAATGGAGTTGGTGGTAGTGCATTATTTTTTTCAAATGTTTTACAATGAAGAACATAAAATAATTCAATATCATCTTTTTCAAAAATAAATAAGCTTTTTTCAGCTTTTTTTATTTGACGTTGCAAAGCTGGTTTAAACTTTTGATAGCAAAGTTCTTTATTGCTTAAATGCAAAATGTTCGTTTTTTTCTGACTGGAAATAAAATCAGTAAATGGATTGGTTTTAAATTTAAGTGTTGGATGTAAATCAATGTTTAATAAAGAAAATGAAGGAATTTGAGTTAAAATAAGCGCCGTCAATTTTGATTTTGTTTCTTCATCAATAATATTCAACTTTTGGTTGAAAATAAAACCTCCATAAGGTGTCAAATGCGCATTTCGTAAAAATCTAAATGTCCATTTTTTTTGAATATAGAAAGGGAAAAATAGCGTTGTATTTTCGATATCAGCTTTAATAACTTGCCAGTTAGAATCAATCATATCTAGCCAAAAAGGCTTGAAGAATAAAGGCACTTCATTTTCATTACAATAATTGATATAATTTTTTTTTGCGTCCATTATTTAAAATTAATCGCTTTTGTAGGGGAAATATTTCGGACAATTAAACTCGGTAAAATGAGTATCGAAAAACAAATCAACACGGTAGAAAATAAAATAAACAAGATGTTTTCTGAATGCAACGCAATTGGAATTTTATTTACATAATACGTAGCTTCATCTAGTTTTAAAAAACCAAATTTTTGTTGCAATAAACATAAACCTACTCCTAACAGAGTTCCTAAAAAAAGACCAATTCCAATGATATAAAAACTGCTATAAAGAAAAATAAGCTGAATTTTTAAATTACTCATTCCCAACGATTTTAAAATGCCAATCATAGGCGTTCTTTCTAAAATAAGAATTAATAAAGCCGAAATCATATTAATCAATGCAATAATCATCATGATTATAATAATAATTTTTTCATTCATCTTCATCATTTGAAGCCACGAAAAAACATTTCCAAATCGTTTTTCGAGAGAATAAATTTCTAAAGGAGGCTCCAAATAGTTGTCAAATATTTCTTTTTCAACTTGTTTGCTGTTTTTTATATCATCTAATGTAATTTCATAACCTTGAATCATATCATTTGATTCTTTGTTGAGATGATTAATAAATCGATAATCACATAAGGAAAATGACTTGTCATATTCATCTAATCCAGTATTGAAAATGCCAACTATCGAAACTTTTCTTGCTCTAGGAGCATCATTTAATCCAGAAAAAAAATATAAAATAATTCGATCATTTAATTTAAAATTGAAACGAGTAGCCATCGTTTTTGAAACGATAATTTCATTTGAAAAACTGTCTTTTAGAAATGTTATTGGTTTCCCTTCGACTAAAAATTGTTCTATGTTTTTAAAGCTATTTGCATCAAATAAACCTTTGAGAATTATGCCTTCAATTCCTTCATTTGTTTTAAGGATGCAAGATTGTAGTGTATATGGTTGAACTCGTTGAACATGATTTGTAGATTGGATATGATTTACTAAAGTATCATTGTACGAAATTTTTTCTGCATTAATGATGTTGGATGGGTCAGGAGTAAAATTTGTTATATTTATATGCCCCCAACAGTCATAAAATTTTTGACTAATATGTTCCTGATACCCCCTTGTGATTGCAGATCCTATAATCATTACAGAAACACTTAAAGCAATTGCAAGTATTGCTATACGAGAAATAAATAAGGAGAACGATTTCTTCTCATAAACAGCTATTTTTTTTGCAATAAGTAAAGATAAATTCATGCTTTGACTCAAAGTAACAAAAAAATACAGATATAAAAAAAAGCTACATTAAAAAATGCAGCTTTTTTTGAAAAAATAGTATGAATAATTAATGTTTTACTGGTGCACTGTCAACTGATTGTGCTGGTATCACATTCCCTTTTATATATATTTCATAACGCTCTTTGTCACATTTTGCATTCGAAGCAATATAAACTGTTTTATTAAAAGTTCCAGTTCTTCCTTGCGTAGTGTATTTTACTGAAATTTTACCTGATTTATTTGGTGCTATTGGCTCTTTTGTCCAATCTGGTGTTGTACAACCGCAAGAAGCAGAGCAACTTTGAATAATTAAAGGCTCCTTACCTGTATTGGTAAATACAAAATCATAAGAGGCAATTGGTCCCTCTTTTAAATTTCCAAAGTCATGTGTTTCACTCGAAAATTTTAATACAGGAGCATTTGGGTTGTTGTTTTGAGCATTTGTACCCAAGAATAAGGAAACAAGAAATGTGAGTACGAATATCTTTTTCATAATATGAATATTTTATGTTTTATTGTCATTTAAATTAATGCTTCATCATACTGTTATTGTTTGCAGGAACTGAAGACTCAGGTGCTTTTTCTACTATACCAGAAATTTTAATCACTTTGGAACCAATATTAGAATTTACAGTAATTGTTTTTACAAAACTACCTGGACGTCCTTGTGTGTTGTACGTTGCTGATACTTTACCTGTTTTTCCAGGTGCTACAGGTTCTTTAGTCCATGTTGGTGTTGTACAACCGCATGATGCTTGAACGCCACTTAAAATAATTGGTTCTGTACCTATGTTTTTAAATTCAAAATCGTATGTAACTGCAGGGCCTTCAGGAATATTTCCGAATGCATGTTCTTCAGTATTAAATTTCATACTTAAATCGGCATTTTGATTTGGAGTTGTAGTTTGTAATGGGGCTGCAGTTTGAACTGAAGGGTTAGCTTTTACAGGTGCGATTACCTTGTTTTGCACTTTTACTGCAGCAGCAGATTTAGTTGCTTTTTTCGAATCACTTTTTTTGTTTTGAGCAAATGTTATTGTAGTAAATAATGCCAATGCGCTTAATAAAAATATTGTTTTTTTCATTATAAATGTTTTTAATTTTATTTCTAGACCAAAAATATATCTAAAGGTTTAAATAGAAATTTTTTCTCCGTTAAGTCATCGTTAACTGCCTTGTCTTTAACAAGGAATTTTAATTTATAAATTTATTGTGAATAGACGTTTTAGAATAGTATTTTTGTTTTTTATAATTCACTTTATACAATTATAGTTTACAATGACGAATGCGCTAAATACAGAAAAAATATCTTTTCAAGATTTCAAAGAAGAAGTTTTGCTTGACTACAAAATGGCAGTAGAAAGCCGTGAGGCAAGTCTTTTAGGACGTAAAGAAGTATTGACTGGTAAAGCCAAATTTGGAATTTTTGGTGATGGGAAAGAACTTGCACAAATTGCAATGGCAAAAGTATTTCAAGAAGGTGATTTTCGTTCAGGATATTATCGTGATCAAACTTTTATGTTTTCGAGTGGAATGAGTACGATTGAAAATTTCTTTTCTCAATTATTTGCTAATCCTGATGTGCAAGCAGAACCAAGCAGTGCTGGCCGCCAAATGAACGGGCATTATGGGACTCGATTTTTAGATGAAAAAGGGATGTTTAAAGACTTAACTAAAACTAAAAACTGCAGCTCAGATATTTCACCTACAGCTGGCCAAATGGTTCGTGGTTTAGGTTTAGCCTTTGCCTCTAAATTATATCGTAAACATGATGAATTATTACATGATTCTAAATTTTCAAACAATGGAAATGAAGTATGTTTTACAACCATAGGCGATGCCTCAACCAGTGAAGGGTTGTTTTGGGAAACAATGAATGCCGCTGGAGTTTTAAAAATTCCATTAGCTGTTTTTTGTTGGGATGATGGATATGGAATTTCTGTTCCTCGTAAATATCAGACTACAAAAAATTCTATTTCAGACTTATTAAGTGGCTTCCAATATGACGAACAATTAGGGGGTGTAAATATTTATAAAGTGAAAGGCTGGGACTATGCCTCAATGTGTGAAGTGTTTAAAAAAGGAATTGAACACGTTCGAGAAAACCATATTCCATGTATATTTCATGTTCAAGAAATTACGCAACCACAAGGACATTCAACCTCTGGTTCTCATGAGCGCTATAAAAGTAAAGAGCGATTAGAATGGGAAAAAGAAATGGATTGTATAAAGAAATTTAAAGAATTTATTATCGAATATACCATTGCTACTGAAGATGAATTAATTCAAATTGATAATGAAGCAAAAGAAACCGTTCAAACTGCTAAGAAAAATGCGTGGGAAAAATTTATTACTCCTATAAAAAAACAAATAGCAGACACTACTCAATTATGTAATAATATTGTTTTTGAAGGAAATGAACATGCTGAAAAAATTGCTTTTTTTGTAAAAGAATTGAATGCAATTCGGGAGCCATTGCGTAAAGATGTAATGAAAACGATTGATAAAGTATTGCGCATTGCAGGAAGTTCAATTGCTGCTGATAATTTACGTAGCTTTTATAAAGGATTGAAATTAGATGCTCAAGAAAAATACAATTCTATGCTACATTCAATTTCTGAAAAACAAGTTTTAAACGTACAAGAAATCAAACCTATTTTTAATGAAGAAACTTATTTGAATGGATTTGAAATTTTAAATAAATATTTTGATCATGTGTTAGCAACCAATCCTAAAGTTTTTGCTTTTGGAGAAGATGTTGGCAATATTGGTGACGTAAATCAAGGCTTTGCTGGCTTGCAAGAAAAACATGGCAATTGGAGAGTTTTTGATGCAGGAATTCGCGAAGCAACGATTATGGGACAAGGAATTGGTATGGCAATGAGAGGTTTGCGTCCAATAGCTGAAATTCAATATTTAGATTATTTATTATACGGTCTTCAGCCATTGAGTGATGATGTGGCCACTATGCAATGGAGAACTAAAGGTGGACAAAAATGTCCTTTAATTGTTCGTACTCGTGGACACCGTTTAGAAGGTGTTTGGCACAGTGGTTCTCCTATGGGAATGATTATTAATGCACTTCGTGGAATTAATATTTGTGTGCCTCGAAACATGGTGCAAGCTGTAGGTATGTATTCAACATTATTAAAAGCCGATGAGCCAGCAGTGGTTGTTGAGTGCTTAAATGGTTATCGCTTAAAAGAAAAAATGCCATCTAATTTAACTGAATTTTCTGTTCCTTTGGGAGTCCCAGAAATTATAAATTCAGGGGATGATATTACCATTGTTTCTTATGGTTCTACCTTACGGGTTATTCAAGAGTCTATGAAAGAATATTTAGAACCAGCAGGAATTTCTTGTGAGTTAGTAGATGTTCAAACACTTTTGCCTTTCGATATTAATCACACTATAATTGAATCGTTAAAGAAAACGAATCGCATTATTTTTATTGATGAAGATGTACCTGGTGGGGCCTCTGCATATATGTTTCAACAAGTAATGGAAATTCAAGGTGGTTACAAGTGGTTAGATGTAGCACCAAGAACAATGTCGGCTCAAGCCCACAGGCCAGCTTATGGAACAGATGGTGATTATTTTTCTAAACCCAATGCTGAAACTATTTCTGAAATTATATTGGAGATGATGGCAGAATAATGAAGTGTTGAATTTCAAATTTTAATGAATGTATACTAAAACAGCAGCAAGTTATTATTTCCCCTTTTTATTTTTGTTTTTTGCATTGCCTATTTCATTTTTAGCATGCATAAAACCAGATAAAAAAACGATTATTGGAAAATGGCAAAGTGATTCGGATTGGTTTGAATATTTTGATAATGGAACTTATGATTCTGGGAAAGACTTTTTAATACTTGTTCATGCTTATCGATATACTATCGATGAAAAAAAGAATGAATTAAATATGTATACCAATAAATCAGATAAGTCATATTATTTAAAATATAAATTTGTAGGGAATGATACATTATCTGTCAGAAATTCGTTGAGTACCAATACCAATATGATTAAATTTTACAGGGTAATTGAAAATAAAAAAGAGGAGTAAATAAGAATGAATACAGTAGAAGTGACAGATAGTTACAGACATAAAGGGTTAAGACAACAACTAATAGATTCATTAAAAGTAAAAGGGATAACAGATGAGTTGGTTCTCAAAGCGATGAATAATATTCCTCGGCATTATTTCTTAGATTTGGCTTTTGATAAAATTGCCTATGAAGACAGAGCGTTTCCTATTGGTGAAGGACAAACAATTTCACAACCGTATACAGTTGCCTATCAAACTCAATTGTTGCAAATTAATCAATTTGAAAAAGTACTCGAAATAGGCACAGGCAGTGTGTATCAAGCAACTGTTTTAGCGGAGCTGGGCGCAAAAGTTTTTACCATTGAGCGACAAAAAAACTTATTTGACAAAAATAAAAAGTCATATCCTTTTCTATCTAAATATAGAGATATCAGATTTTTTTATGGAGATGGCTATTTAGGCTTACCTCAATATGCTCCTTTTGATAAAATTATAATTACTGCAGCAGCACCTTTTGTTCCAGAAAAATTAATTGAACAATTGAAGCCAGGTGGACTATTTGTTCTGCCTTTAGGCGATGATGAAAATCCAAATCAACAAATAATGACGCGAATTAAAAAAGAACTGGATGGCTCTTTAACTACCGAAGAATTTGAAAATTGTAGTTTTGTTCCCATGTTAAGTGGTCGACAAAAGTAAAAAAGTGCCAAACAATTATTTTTACAATATGGAATTTATTTACCTTCCCAAATTGTTTCAATTCCATGGTTTTTTAATAAAATATAACGAGAGAGTACAAATAAATAATCTGATAATCTGTTTAAATAAATAATTACATAATCTTCAAGGTGTTGTCCTTCATCCTGCATGGCAACACAAATTCGTTCAGCCCTTCTACAAACACAACGTGCAATGTGGCAAAACGAAGCGGTTTTATCACCACCTGGTAAAATGAAATTTTTCAAATCAGGTAATTCTTCATTCATTTTATCCATGGCTTTTTCTAAATCTGAAATAGAACTCATTTCAAAATTCGGTATGTACATTTTAGTGTCTTTTTCAGGATCACAAGCTAAAGCCGAACCAATAGTAAATAAATTATCTTGAATATTTTTCAGCAATGAATTTACTCCTTCAAATTGAAAATGCGAATTAATTGTGCCTAACCAAGAGTTTAACTCATCAACTGTACCATATGCTTCAATACGAATAGCCGCTTTTGAAATTCGAGTTCCACCAATTAATCCTGTGGTGCCTTTATCACCTGTTTTTGTATATATTTTAAATGACACGTATTTAGTTTTTTATTTTTTAATATTTAGTTGCAAATTCTTTTTTAATCTTTATTTATTGGTGTAAATAGTTAATGCTCATCGGAAAATTTAATCAACGGCAAAACTACTGTTTATACTCATTTATTTAATTCTTTTTCTATCAATTTATCCAAATCATATAAACTCATATTGGCACCTATTACTTTTCCATCTTTAATTAAAATTTTGTTAGGTATAGATGTAATTTTATAATCTTTACAAGCTTTCCCTTCAAAACCATATGGGTCGTTTACTAATACAAAAGGGAGTTCAAATTTTCTACATTTACTTACCCATTCATAATAATTTTTATCTAAAGAAACCGTATAAACAATTAAGCCTTTATCGTGCCATTTTTCGTTCACTTTTTTTAAATCGGGCATCGAAAGAATACAGGGGTAACACCAAGCAGCCCAAAAATCTAATAATATTAATTTTGATTTTATTTCACTCATCGGTTTCCATTTACCCAGTGAATCTGGCAATTTAATTTCAGGTGCAAATTCTCCAATGGCTAATTGCGAAAATGCTGTTGACGTATAGGTAAAACCAATAAAGAGTATAAAAATTAATTTCTTCATTATGGTTTATCAAATGCTGTGTTCTTAATAAATTCTTCGTCAGTTAATGTATTTAAAAACGCAACAAGGTCTTGTACATCTTGTTGCGACATTCTTCCTTTTACTGCAGTTTTTATTTCGCCTGCTAAATTTTTTGTATAATGGAAATTTTTATTGTAATGCTCTATACATTGGACTAAATTTTCAAAACGACCATCATGCATGTAAGGTGCTGTCATGGCTACATTTCTTAATGAAGGGGTTTTAAATTTACCATCGTCGGCATTGTTATATGGCGGTATTAAATATCGGCCTCTATCAACTGGAATGCTATCCAAGCCAGTGTTTCTGAAATCAAAATCGGTAAACGTACTTCCATATGAATGGCAGTGAGTACAATCACCTTTATCCGCATCTAAATAAACCAAACGACCTCTTTCTTCTTCCGCAGTCAGAGTTGCTTCACCTTTTTGCCATTTATCAAATTTAGAATCGGCAGAAATTATAGTTCGTTCAAATTGTGCCACAGCATACATGATATATTTTGAAGAAACGACATCAGTACCAAAAGCTTTTTTAAAGAGGGTAGGATATTGTGGATGTTTTTGCAATTTATCTACCACATTTGCCATCGTTTCATGCATTTCAATAGGATTGGTAATCGGGCCAATAACTTGCGATTCTAAACTGGCAGCACCCCCATCCCAAAAAAAGTTTTTTGCGTAGCCAATATTAAAGAGCGGCATTGCATTTCGAGTCCCTTGAATTCCATCAATTCCTGTGCTGTAAGCCAAATTACTGTCAACGGTGTAATTTCTTAATTGATGACAAGATCCACAATTTTGAGTGTTATTAGCTGATAAAATATTGTCATAAAATAATTTCCGTCCTAAGGCTACACCTTCAACTGTCATTGGGTTTTCTGCTGGAATGGTCATTGCAGGTAATCCAGCTGGAATGTTTAAATTGTAGTGCGTGTGATTGTGCCCATCGTTTAAATCAATTAAAGGGTCAATTTTACAAGCAGCAAATGAAACAATGAGTATTGTAAAAAGGTATTTATTCATTTTGAATAATTTAAAGGTCAAAATTAATCATTTATTATATCAAAAGAAAAAGTAATTTAGCGATATTTAAATAAATATATTGTGATTCCAATAAAAAAAATAGGCTCTGATTTTTATTTAACCATTTTACGTTTCCCAATTCCTATTTTAACAAGTTTACTTGCGTTTGTTTTGTTTGTTTTTGTAAATCATTTTATGAAATCAGATAGTTTTTTAGCAAAAAACTTTGTACTAGTAAAAGTCATTTTATCCTGCATCACAGCAATGTCATCTTTTATTGCATTTGATATTTATGCCGAAAAAAATAGCATCTCAAAACCAATTCGTATGGGTTTCTTGCTTTTGGTTTTTTGTGTATTGGGTTTGCATTATTACACCATTACACCAGCCATGTTTGATAACGAACAAATTTTCCTTTCTCGATATTTAATTTTTGTAGTCATATTTCATTTAATGATTTCAGTTTCGGCTTACGTAAAAGAAAAAGATTTAAGTCGTTTTTGGCAGTTTAATCAGTTTCTATTTATTCGATTTTTTACGTCAGTTATTTTTTCATTTACGTTAGTCATTGGCTTAGTAAGTGCATTGTGGGCTACCGAAAATCTATTTGGATTAGATATTAATGGGAAGTATTACACGGATATTATTTTTTTTGTATTGCTCATTTTTAATACTCTTTTTTTCTTAATGGGTGTCCCAAATAACTTTGCTGTATTTTCCAACACAATTGAATATAAAAATGCGTTACGAATCTTTGTTCAATATATTATGATTCCAATGCTTGGGATTTATTTAATTATACTTTATTTCTATTTATTTAAAATTGTTTTCTTGCAAAAAATTCCGGATGGCTGGGTTTGTGTGCCTATTTTAATTTTTTCTTTTATTGGAATTTTAGCTTATCTCCTAATTTATCCTATTAGAAATGATAGAAGTAAGCCAATCATTTTTAAGTTTGCTCGTTATTTTTATTTCATTTTATTACCCCTGCTTTCGCTTTATTTTATTGCTATAATCATTCGAATAAAGCCTTACGGTATTACCGAAGATAGATATTTGCTCTTCATTTTAGGTATTTGGATTTTAGTTATTTCTTTATACATCATAGTTTCAAAACGAGATAATATTATTATTATTCCAACGAGTTTAATTGTGATTTTATTTTTAAGTGCTATTGGGCCTTGGGGTATGTTTCAATTAAGTATTCAAAATCAGGTTTTACGATTAGAAAAAAATTTAAAACGCAATCAAATTTTGTCGCACAATGAAATTTTACATGATAAAACTAAAATTAAATTAAGTGAGAATGATGCAAAAAGTATTCAATCAATATTGCAATTTTTGTATAAACGTGATGAATTAGAAAAGGTGCGTAAATGGATTCCTGAAAACGAATTGAGCAATTTGAAATTGGCAATGGATAGTAATCAATTATATAAACTTTATCCTGTGTTTGGTTTGAAAGATGTTAAAGATGAAAATGAACGAATTTCGATAATTATCAAAACGAAAAAAACTTTCCCTATTCATCCAATCAATATTCAAGGCTATCATTTCATACAGCAGTTTCAGTTGAATAATGAAGAGGATAATATTGACATAGAAAGCAATGTAAATATCAAATTAAAACGAAATTCATTGCAAATAAATAATGTATCAAATTCAGTATTCATTTCTATGGATTCTATTATTTCTTCAATTTCTTTACCAAATGTCTTTATAGAAAATTCTAATGTATTTACGAAAGACAGTATTGTATTTTATAATGGAATCAATAAAATTATCATCGAAAGTATAAATTTAGAAAAAGTAGATACTGTTTTCGACATCAAACAAATAAATGGTTATTATTTATATTAGCCATTCCTCATTTATTTTTTCCGTTCTCCATTTTCCTATTCTTTTGTTGAAATAAAATTTTACATTTACTTTATAAATTCAAATCATGATAAACGTTTTAGAAATAAATAACATTCGTAAAAACTATGGAAATATTCAAGCACTTAAAGGGGTTTCGTTTAGTGTGCCTAAGGGCAGTGTATTTGGTGTATTAGGTCCTAATGGAAGTGGTAAGACTACGTTGTTAGGTATTTTGCTAGACGTTCTTCAATCGAATGGAGGGAGCTACCATTGGTTAAATTATAATAACGCTACCGAAGCTCGTAAAAACATTGGTGCATTATTAGAAACTCCAAATTTTTATCATTATATGTCGGCAAAAGATAACCTCGTAATTTCAGCAAAAATAAAAGGAAGGGGAGAAGATGATATAGACAGTGTGTTGAAAATTGTCAATTTATATGAGCGAAGAAATTCTCCTTTCAAATCGTTTTCGCTGGGTATGAAACAACGACTGGCAATCGCTGCTGCTTTGTTAGGTAAGCCCGACATATTGGTTTTAGATGAACCTACAAATGGATTAGATCCTGTTGGAATTACAGAAATTAGAGAATTGATTTTACAGCTAAGTAAAGAAGGAATGACGATCATTATGGCAAGTCATTTGTTAGATGAAGTAGAAAAAGTATGCGACCATGTGGCTATTCTTAAACTTGGAACACTTATAACCACAGGGCATGTGTCGGAAGTATTAAACGATCAAGACCTTATTGAAGTTGCTGCCGAAAATGTAACCGCTTTAAAAACATTGCTATCCAATTTGCCTTACTGCAAAATACAAAGTAACGATAAAGTACTTCAAATATTATTAGCTGAAGATGCAAGCATAGAGCAACTCAACATAGACTGCATGAACAATGGCATAACTCTAAACCATATAGTTAAACGCAAAAAAAGTTTAGAAACAAAATTCATGGAAATGACGAAATAAATTTCAATTTTTAATTTATAAATCTCAGAAAAAAATTAACTATTTATCATAATAAAATTAATCAATAATCAAATGAATTTACTAAAAATAGAATGGCTTAAAATTAGAAAATATACTACCTTTTGGGTGTTGGTAGGATTGTTCACAGGTTTATTTTTTTTATGGACCTATGGACTCAGTTCTGGAGTGATGCAAATGGGTGATTTTCTAAAAAGTTCTTTTGCTTTTCCTAGTATTTGGGCAAATTTAGGACACCTATATAGCTGGTTTGTTATTTTTTTATGTGTCTTTATTATTATTTCTATCACAAATGAATTTACATTTAAAACACATCGACAAAATATAATCGACGGTCAATCACGATTTAATTTTTTACATGCAAAAATGTTTTTAATACTAGCAATATCATCATCTACAACATTATTATTTATACTCATAGGATTAATATTTGGGTTTATAAATGGTGGAGGAAATCCTTCAGAAGGAATAGAATCTGTATTGTATGTATTTTTATTTACGTTAAATTATTTATCATTTTCTGCATTATTAGCATTTTATATAAGACGTTCAGGGTTAGCAGTTATCTTGTTATTAGCCTATTTTTTAATGGAAAGTATTTTAGGTAAAATCATTAATCTGAAACTAAATACACAGGTTGGAAATTTTTTCCCGTTACAAAGTAGCGATGAATTATTGCCTTTTAATGCACTAAAATCTATGGCAAATATGGTAGGAGCAGGAAAGCCCGATTTAGAAAATTATTACTACATCATTGCTACTTGTATTTGGATAGCGATTTACTATTTCGTTCTTCGACGTAAAATAATGACATCTGATTTGTAGAATTACTCAATAGATGATTCATAGAAATGGTAATGAGTGTCAAAAAAAAAGAGTACCCAATAACAAAAAAGCTATATTTGCGACAAATTATTTTATTGTGGCTAAAGCAAAACAAGGAATTTCTAAAATTGAAAAACCAACTATTTTAATTACTAATGATGATGGTGTAACGGCACCTGGTATTGCAGCATTAGTTGAAGTAGCAAAACAATATGGCAGAGTGGTAGTAGTAGCTCCTGAAACACCACAATCAGGCATGGGTCATGCAATAACAATCGGGCATCCTTTACGATTAAATTCAGTAAATTTATTTGGACCCGATGTAGAAGCTTATCAATGCTCGGGTACACCAGTTGATTGTGTGAAATTAGCAGTTGATAAAATTTTGCATAAAAAGCCTGATTATTGTTTCAGTGGCATTAATCATGGATCGAATGCCTCTATAAATGTTATTTATTCTGGTACAATGTCGGCGGCAATGGAAGCTCATATTGAAAACATACCTGCCATTGGTTTTTCTTATATGGATTACAGTTTTGAGGCCGATTTTTCATTGGCCCAACAAGTCGCTAATGAGGCAATTCATCATATTATACATGGTATTATTCCTCCACATGGTTTGTATAATGTCAATATTCCTAAAATAGACCCTAAAAAATTTAAGGGTTTAAAAGTTTGTCGTCAGGCGCATGCTAAATATGAAGAAAGCTTTTTAGAAAGAACAGATCCTCATGGGAAAAAATATTATTGGCTAACGGGTGAATTTAAAAATTTAGACAAATCTAAAGATACCGATGTGTATGCATTGGCTAATAATTTTGCAAGCATAGTGCCTGTGCAATATGATTTAACGGATTATAAATTGATGGATAAAATAAAATTATAATTTATTTTGGTTGATAGCATGCACAAACAATTTATACGCCGTTGCTTAGACCTTGCTCAAAAAGGAAAGGGTAATGTATCACCTAATCCTATGGTTGGTGCAGTATTAGTGTATGATAATAAAATTATTGGTGAAGGATATCATCAACAATTTGGTGCAGCGCATGCAGAAGTGAATTGTTTAAATTCTGTTTTGGAAAAAGAATTAATTCCTTTGTCAACATTATATCTTTCTTTAGAACCATGTTCGCATTTTGGGAAAACACCTCCATGTGCCAATTTAATTCTTGAAAATAAAATTAAAAAAGTAGTGGTAGCAACTACTGATTTTTCATCAAAAGTGAATGGTAAAGGCATTTCGCTTTTAAGAGAAAATGGGGTAGAAGTAATTGAAGGGGTATTAAAAAATGAAGCCATTGAATTAAATAAACGTTTCTTTTATTCACAAGAAAATAAACAACCTTTTGTAATTTTAAAATGGGCACAATCTCAAGATGGGTTTATCTCTAAACAAAATGAACAAAAACAAATTTCATGTGCGATGACGGATACAATAGTTCATCAATGGAGGTATGAAGAGGATGCTATTTGGGTTGGTTTTAATACCGCAAATATTGATAATCCTCAATTAAATGTTCGTCATGTAAATGGAAAAAATCCGGTAAGGGTTGTTTTTGACAAAAATCTAGCATTGCCTACTCATCTAAATTTATTTAATCAAAAACAAACTACCTATATTTATAATTGTTTTAATTCTGATATTAACGATGAAAATCATTTTATAAAAATTGATGCTGAAAATTATTTGACTCAAATATTAAATCATTTATATGAACAAAATATTTCTTCAGTAATAATTGAAGGAGGAACTAAGCTTTTACAGCAAATTATAGATTTAAATTTATGGAACGAAATGAGAATAATCCATTCTCCAATTGAAATAAAAGAAGGGGTTAAAGCCCCTAGTATTAAAAATGCACTATTGCAAAATAAATATATGATTGACCAAGATTTGGTACATGAATATAAAAACATAAAAAAATAATTTTGATTTATTTATTGCTCTCTATTTTATTAAGCACCTTTTTAGGAATCATTTTTGTTTATTTCAATAAGTATAAAGTTGATATTTTTCAAGCCATTGTTTTTAACTATTGGGTTTGTGTAATCACTGGAAGTTTGGTGTTAGGCAATTTTCCAATTCATGCCGATTCTTTACAAAGTGATTGGTTTAAAATGGCCATCATTATGGGAGTTTTATTTATTAGTGTATTTAATTTAATAGGCATATCATCTGTTTTAGTGGGCGCCACAATTACGCAAACTGCCAATAAATTATCGCTAACAATACCAGTGATTGGTTCTTATTTTTTGTATCATGAAAATATCAGTTTGCTAAAAATGATCGGTATTTTATTGGCTTTAATCGCTGTAATTCTAACGATGTCCAAAAAATCGAATGGAGAAAAAAAGAAAATACCATTGTGGGAGTTTTCATTGCCAATTATCTTATTTATAAGCAGTGGAGTGATTGATTCGCTCACTAAATATGTCCAAAATAAATATTTAAATAATGAAGCTATATCTAAATCCTATATTATTGCAGGGTTTATGGTTGCGGCTAGTATTGGAACTATTATTTTGCTTTTTTTATACATTACCAAAAAGAAAAAATTTGAATTTAAAAATCTAATTGCAGGAATTATTTTGGGCGTTCCTAACTATTTTTCTATTTATTACTTAATAAAAGCCCTGCAAAATAAATCGTTAAACAGCTCAGCTACAATTCCAATAAACAATATAGGTGTTCTTTTTTTAGTTAGTATTTTTGGTATTTTTATTTTTAAAGAAAAACTATCTAGGCTAAATTATATTGGATTAGGATTAACTTTATTAGCAATCGTTTTTATATTTTTAGGGGATTCATAAATTAATAACTACTATCAGTCAAATTACTACATATCAAACGCTTTTAAAAAAAACGGAAGCAGAATTTAAGGACAGAGGAAGCCGATTTATCGGTTATGCTTTTCCCATAAAATCAATTGAAGAAGGGAAAATCCAGTTGAAAATTTTAAAAGAACTTCATCCCAAAGCGGTACATCATTGCTTTGCATTTAAATTAGGATTAGATGATACTAACTACAGAGCTGTTGATGATGGGGAACCAAGTGGAAGTGCAGGAAAACCTATTTTAGGACAAATACAAAGTTTTCAATTAACCAATACAATGGTTGTAGTTGTTCGCTATTTTGGAGGCGTTTTATTAGGAGTTCCAGGTTTAATAAATGCATACAAAATAACCGCTCAATTGGCTTTGCAAGAAAATGAAGTTATTCAAAAAAATGTAGAGGTTAATTATTTAATTAAGTTTGATTATACGCTTATGAATGAAGTCATGCGCATATTAAAACAATATGATTGCACTATTTTGAAGCAAGAAATGATGTTGTTTTGTGATTTATTTTTTTCAGTTACTTTGTCAAATCAAGAAATAGTCATTGAAAAAATAAACCTATTGAGAACGGTGGAATTAGAAAAATTAACTGAATAATTTACAAAAAGAAACAAAATTATCTAATTTGTAATCTATTAAATGATGTGGCATATTTACTTTAGTTGTTGTTTCGATTAAAAAAGTAGTTGCTCCAATTCGTTTGCCAAAATCTACATCCGATAAATTATTTCCTACCATTATGGAGTTTGAAAAATCGATTTGTGGAAAATCAATTTTTGCTTGTAAAGCCATGCCAATATTGGGTTTTCGGTTTGCCGAATCAGTTAATTCTGGAGCAAAATAAAATGCATCTATATTGGCATGATGATGATTAAGTTCGTTGTTTAAATGTGTATGTATAGAATTTAAATCATCTACAGTCATTAATTCTTTGCCAATACCTCGTTGATTTGTAACGATAATTATTCTGCTAAATATTTTATTAAGCAAATGAAAATTTTCGAGCACGCCATCATACCAAACAAATTCATCAATATTTTTTATGTAGTCATTTTCTTTTTCAATATTCAATACACCATCTCTGTCTAAAAATAAAGTAGTGTTTTTGTCGATATATTTTTTAAGATATTCTTGCATTTTTTATTTATTTTTCTTGTCAATTGGCGCTGCTGCAATTTCTAATTTTTCGATACCAATATTCATAATCATTCTTCCAAATTGAACATCAGCACGATTATTTTCTTTTAATAATTTAATTGTACCAATTTCTTTGCTCTTAAGCATTCTAACCAATGAACCAATTTCAATTTTAGATTTTATTTGAAGAATTCGTTCCTCTTTAAATGCTTGTGTTTTTTCAAATTCTTCTTGTTCTTTTTTCTTGGCTTGCTCATAGCCTGCTAGTTTAATAAACTTCTGAATAATTGGTTTTTTATCTTTTGAGTTCGACCATTCTTGTGATAATTGATGTAGTTTTTTTCCATATTCTATCAATTTTTGTCGATCTTCTTTTTGCTCTTTACTTTGCTCTAAGGTTACTTCTAACTTATCATTTAACTCTTGGAACTCCCGTTTTTCAGCAGTTGTTTTGCCCATTTGCTTTTGCAAATCCCTTTTAATTTTTGCCAATATATTTTTCTCTAATTGCAATTGAGAAAGCAGTTTATCCATTTGCAATTTTTCTTTCGATAATTTTTGCTTTGCTTCATTAATAATTTCAATTGGCAGACCTATTTTTTGTGCAACTTCAAAAGTAAATGAGCTTCCAGGTTCTCCAATATGTAATTGATACAAGGGTTTTAGCGTTTTGCTATTAAACAACATACAAGCATTAAAAATTCCTTCATTATGATTTGCTAATAATTTAAGGTTGGTAAAATGTGTTGTAACTACACCATGTGCTTTGGTTTCATTCATCTTATTTAAAATAACTTCGGCCATAGCTCCTCCCATATCTGGGTCAGAACCAGTTCCAAATTCATCAATTAAAAACAATGTTTTTTCATTGGTATGTTTCAGGAAATAATTCATTTTTTGCAAACGAGAACTATACGTGCTTAAACCATCTTCAATGCTTTGATTATCGCCAATATCGCCAAACAAACTTTGCTTAATGCACATTTCACTTTTGGCTGCCACTGGAACCAGTAAACCACATTGAAACATAATTTGCAATAGGCCAACAGTTTTTAATGTAATTGATTTTCCTCCTGCATTGGGACCACTAATTACCATAATTCTGGCATCATCCACAAATGAACAATTGATAGGTATCGTTGGTTGATTTTTTTCATTCTGTTGCATATACAATACCGGATGAAATGCGTTGAATAATACAGTTTGATTTTTAATTTTAGAAATTATAGGCTTTGTGGCTTTTAATAATTGGCCCAATTTTGCTTTTGCTTTTACAAAATCTAACTCCACCAATATTTCATAATATTCTTTAATAATATGTTGAAAAGGTTTAATTATTGTCGTTAAATCCTTTAGAATTCGATAAATTTCCTTTCGCTCACCATCTTCCAATTCCATACGATCATTATTGAGCTCCACTACATTTTGAGGTTCAATAAAGGAGATGCTTCCTGTTGATGATTGACTTAAAATAATTCCTTTTACTTCTCGTTTGTATTCAGCAAGTACACCTAAAACCCGACGACCATTTACATAACTTTCCTCGAAATCAGCTAGTTGTCCGGCTTTTTTTAACCGTTGAATGTGGTTTCTGTATATTCTATCAGACTTTGCACGATTTTCTTGCAATTCCTTTCTGATACTAAATAAGAGAGGAGAAGCATCATCTTTTACAATGGCATCTTTATCAATAATTTCATCAATAAATTGAATCACCATTTTATCTTTTTCAAGATGAGAAAGTTTGTTTGCTAAAAAAGGATATACATCAGCTTTGTCTGAAAAATATTGAATCAACTCATTGCTAAACTTAATTAAATTTCTAATTTGATGAAATTGTAAGGCAGTTAAAACAGTATTTTCGATTGTTAATAAGTGTAATTCTTTATCAATTTCTGGATACGAGTTTGGTATAAAAGAATCATTTTTTAGCAATGACATTAATACTTCATTTGTTTCAGCCAATTCTTTTTCGATATGAAAAAGCGAAGTTTTTGGTTTTATATTTATCGCTTTTTCTTTAGCATTTTGGCCAAAACAAAATTCTACTACTTTATCTATAATGTAGTTAAAATCTAATTGCTCTGGTAAATTACTCGGGAAAATATTCATATTTATTTTAAATGCTCCACTGGCTTCAAAGGTATATTATATTTTACTTCTTCTAAAAATAAACCACATCCATCGGCACTAAAATCGGCCTTAGTGCAATCTTTAGAATCTATGATCGATTGAAAATCTTGAATAGAAATTTTTTTTCGACCTACTTGTAAAAGTGTTGCCACAATGGCTCTTACCATGCCTCTTAAAAAACGATTGGATTGGACATGAAATGTTAGGTAATTTTTATTGACTTCCCAATATGCCAATTCAATAGTACAGAAATAATTATTGACATCGGTATTTCGTTTTGAAAAGCTTGTAAAGTCATATTTCCCGATAAGTAATTTAGCTGCTTCGTTCATTAACTCCACATCAATTGCAAAAGGGAAAAAATAAGCAGTTTCTTTTAAAAAAGGATTTTTTTCTTGAATAACATGATAGCTGTATTTTCTTCCTGTAGCATCAAATCGAGAATGATTATCGGTTCCTACTGCATAAATATTTTTGATAACTAAATCTCCATGAACAATAGCGTTCATACTATAAATCGTTTTATTTGAAAGGATTTTTTCGGTATCAAAATGTAAGTAATTTTGATACGCATGTACACCAGCATCTGTTCTACTAGAAGTTGTAGTTTGTATTTCTTCCTTTAAAATGAGTGATAAGGCGCTGTTAATTTCGCCTTGAATAGTGAGTTGATTTTCTTGAATTTGAAATCCATTGAAAGAAGTTCCTAAATAGGCCACTTCAATAAAATATCGTGCCATTTCAATTATTTATTCTTTGCTGACGTTGCAACAATATTGTCTTTTTCAATGATGAATTTTTCTATTTTAGAAAGCGGTAAACGTAAATAAATTGGAACAATAGATGTTTTTATATCTTCATCAAAATTTGGATTCCAGCGTTTTAATTTCACTAAGTCTTCATCTAAAATAGTAGAAATACTGCTTAAATTATATGTGCCTTTAACTTTTAAAATAGCCATTTGAGAGAGTTCCTCTTTCGAAAATTGAGGTTTCTTAACTTCTTCAACTTCGTCTATTTCAATCTCATCTTTTGCTGTATTTGCATTTTTGGGAACACTATTTTTATCAAATTTTGAAGTTAATTTTCCATCTTTAGGAATGCCTCCCATTCCTAACACAGTAGTAAAACGGTCAAGTATAGCGCTTGTTGCAATAAATGCCATCACATGATTTTGTGTTTCTCCAGGTAATTTTGTTTTAATATCCCAAAAGCTTCTTCCTTTACCAGCGTTTATGGCTCTTAAAACAGGCGCAGGACCACAATTATACGAAGCAATAACCAACAACCAATCGTTAAACATAGAATGAAGTTTTTTCAAATACCGTGCAGCTGCATTCGTACTTTTATAAAAATCTCTGCGTTCATCAATAGTTTCATCTACCCTTAATCCCATCATTTTAGCAGTTGGAGCCATAAATTGCCAAGGACCAACAGCACCAACTGGTGATACTGCATTGCAATTCATTGCAGATTCAATTATTGCTAAAGATTTCATTTCCTTAGGAACATTGTATCGCTTCATAACATTGTCTATCAACTTAAAATACGCTCTATTATTTGTTTGTATTCGTGCGATGCGTTGACCATGATTTGTATGATAACTTTTTACATAATTGGTAATGTATTCTGTAAATGAGCCATAAGTTTGTTGATTTACCGTAAAGTAAATTGGACCTTTGGTTTGCTCATTTTTAATATTTTTGGGTGCTCTTGTTACAAATCTTGAGCTATCAATTGATGTTTTTGCAGACATTTTTGCAATACTGTCATTTCTAGCTTCAATTTGTGCTAATCGTTCTTTAGTGGGCGGTCTTGTAATAATGATTACTGAATCTTTTTTATAAGCAAAAGTTGCATTTACAAAAAATGTAAATACAACAAATTGTAAAAAAAATACAGGAAAAATATACTTCATGTGGTTAAAAATCTTTTAATAAGAAACAAGAAATAACTTATTTGTCAGTATCATGAACACCAGACTCAATTTCTGATTTGATATTATCTTTGGCATCTTTAAATTCGCGCATTCCGCGGCCTAAACCTCTCATTAATTCGGGTATTTTTTTACCTCCAAATAATAACAATACTGCTAAAAGAATTAATATCCATTCTGTGCCTCCCGGCATTCCTAATAGTAATGTATTTAAAATTGACATTTTTATTTTGTTTATTTTGCAAATATACTTAAAAATAAGATTACAATGCTTCTACTCATCGTTAAAATTCAGTTTTCTAGCTTTATTTTGAATGAATATTGACATAAAAAGAGTTGTCATTTGGACTGAAATGCATCAATCTGTAAGATATAAATTAACTATTTATGGAAATACAAGCATATTAAAACTTGATTTAGTTGTATAATTACAAAAATAAGTATTGTGTAAAAAGTTATAATGGTTGTTAAAATTGCCTTACATAGCTTTACATTCAATAAATAACTTATAAAAGTTTTGAGTAGAAAACATTAATTAGCTACTTTAACGTTTTTTTTCTGAATGGTATCAAATACAAATACGTCTTCATTATTTTTTTTCATGTAATACTTTTCCCTGGCATATTTTTCAAGGGTTATGCTGTCATTTTTGAGTAAGTTTTTTTCTTCTTGTAATGCAGTTACTTCTTTTTCGAGGTATTCAATTTTTTGTTCCATTGCTTTCAATTCGTCTTTTTGGTTTTTTTGCGACATTAAATCATATTGAGCAAAGAAAAATACCCATACTAAAAAAATAGCTGTTACAATTAAGTACTTATTATTTAGTATGGATAAAAATTTCATTTAGAATAAATTAAATCAAGAATTATGCTTTTACTTCTGTATTTTGTTTTTTGCGATAAGCATTGGTCAATTCCATTGAAATTGCACTTCTGTCCATTTTTAAAATGGTATTTCGATCAACTTCAACAGAGATGGTGCCATCGTCGTTAGCTTTTACAATTTTGCCATAAATGCCAGCAGTAGTTATAATTGTATCTCCTACATTATTGGTATTTGTAAATTCTTTTTGCTCTTTTGCACGTTTCATTTGAGGACGAATCATGAAAAAATACATTACCCCAACCATGCCAATCATAAAAATTACATTCATCATAGGATTAGGCTTACCTCCTTCACCTGCCATTAAAATTATTGTTTCTATATTCATTTTTTGTTTTTTTATTTTATTTACAAAAGTAATAGATAATTCCTACCTTCTTCTATTTAAAAGAAAGAAATTTATTTATTGACAATAGCTAATATTTTCAACGTGTAAACAGATGGATTACCATTTGTAGTGATTGAAACTGTTTTTTCATTAAATCCATTTTTCCCTTGGCTATTAAACGTTACTTTCATTTTGCTTTTTTCGCCAGGCTGCAATGGGGCAGAAGTAAATTCAGGTACCGTGCAACCACATGAGCCTTTTGCTTCATTAATGATGATTGCTTTTTTACCTGTATTAGAATAGGTAAATTCGTATTCTGCTTTTTCACCATCTTTCATCATGCCAAAATCATGTAAGGTGTCATCAAATTGTAAATGACCTAAACTAGCTAAATCAGAAGCGTTCATGTTTTCAGCACTTCTAGGGTTTTCAACTAAATCTGTTGAAAGTCTTCCTTTTAAAGCGTCTTCAGTTGCTTTGTCGCTAGGTGATTCACAAGCATAAAAAATTGTAGATATGCCAGCTAATAAAACTAACTTTTTCATATTTATTTTCTTTCTTTTTTTATAAAATCGTTTTTGTGTATTTTGTTTTGTGCTTCTAAATCTTTTTTTACATTATCCAACAATCCATTCACAAATTGACCACTTTGTGGCGTGCTATATCCTTTGGCTAAATCAATATATTCATTAATAGTAACTCGAAGAGGAATTGAGGGGAAATATAACATTTCGCAAATTCCTAAATGTAAAATTATTAAGTCTAAAATAGCTACCCTTTCTGCATCCCAGCCAATTAGTTTAGGTTCAATTAGTTCAAAAACTACTTCTTTTTTATCGTAATAAGTATCTAATAAATCGTGTGAAAATTCTAACTTTTCGGTAGAAATTATTTTGTTAAATGCAAAGTTTTTAGGATTTTTTAGTACTTTTTCTGTCCATGTTTGCACCATGTCAACATCCATTTCATAGTTTATATATTTTTCGGCTATAAAAGAAGAGGCGATATCGTTTTTTAATATAATTTCATTTAACAAGTTTTCAATTAATTCTTTGTCTGATTCAATTGAGTTTTGATTTTCGGCAATGTATTTTTTGTAAAATTCAGATTCAACAAGTTTAATAAATATTGCTCGTACAAAATACGTATCAAACATTAAGTGGCTTTTGTGTAATTTTACAGATTCTTCAAATAGAATATTTTTTTTGAGGTCTTGAATTATAGAATTTGAAATAATTTTACTACTTACATTTAAGTCAGCTTCTGTAGGTCTGTGTTTAGAGGCTTTTTGATTAGCATGAATTAATACATAATCGGCGGTTAACACTACTAAATGCCATAAACTCGTAAAAAGAGAACTCGTTTGAGAAAATTTATCATTTAACGAATTTTGTGCTGCACTTCTATTGATTGTATCATTTTGTTGTATTTGTTCATAAATAGTCAACAATACATTTATTCGTATATTTCTTCTAATAATCATGATAAAGATCTTTTTTGAGAGTTGCAAAACTACTTTATATTATTTCGCTTAACAAATTGTAAGCCTTTTTTTTTAGCAATTTAGGAAAGAATATTTTTGAATGAAATCTTATTTAATAATTTCCCAACAATAGTGGATTTTTTTATTTCTAAAATCTTGAGGAATCGACAAGAGAGTGATATCAGTAATTTTTGGAGCAATAATTTTTGAGGTGTCAAATTTAAAATCTCTGTAATTATTCGAAAAATAGAGTTTTCCTCCTTCAACTAAATGCTTCAATGCATTATTGACCATTTCAACATGATCTAATTGAACATCAAAGGTAGTTTTTGTCATTTTGCTTTTTGACAATGTTGGAGGGTCTAACACAATGATATCAAATAATCTTGAAGGTGTTTGTTTTAGCCATTCTTTGCAATCTGTTTTGATAAAAGAATGCTTAGCTAATGATATATTATTGGCTTTAAAATTTTCCTTAGCCCAGTTTAAATAGGTGTTGGATAAATCGAGTGTGGTCGTAGTGAATGCTCCCCCCATTGCAGCATATACCGAAAAAGAACCTGTGTAAGCGAATAAATTTAAAACATGTTTCCCTTTTGATTCTTGCATTACTTGTTTTCGAATAACTCTATGATCTAAAAATAAACCAGTATCTAAATAATCATTTAAATTGACTAAAAAATTGATTCCATTTTCTTGAACAGTATAAAAAGTTTTCGTTTCATTCACTTTTTCATATTGAGTTCCTTTATGTCGTTCTCTTTTTTTAAAAAAAATAACAGATTCATCTACCGAAAATAATTCTTTGACAGCCGAAATACATTCTTCTAACCAAAGTTGATATTCCTCATCAGCTAATTGATGACGGGTTTTGTATTCTGCCAAATGAATTTTTTCTTCATATACATCAATACATAAAGGATATTCAGGCATATCCCAATCAAAAACACGATAGCATGTTATTTGATTTTGATTTAAATAAGACTTTAATGTCTTTAGATTTTTTTTTATTCTATTGTATATTGGACTTTTTTCGCTCACTAGATTGTAAAAATAAGCATTCAATTGCTTAATTCTCGTTTGTGGTAATAGAAATGATTTTTTTTATTATCTTTCATGTTCATTAAGAAAGAAATAGTATGATAAAATATGAACAATCTTTTGAGCGATTGCAAAATATTATGTTAGATTTAAGAGAAAATTGTCCGTGGGATAAAAAGCAGACAATTCATACGCTAAGACAACTAACTATAGAGGAACTATATGAATTAGTAGATGCTATTACAGATCAAAATTGGGATGGCATTAAAGAAGAATTAGGTGATTTACTTTTACATATCCTATTTTATGCAACTATTGCCAATGAAGAAAAGCAGTTTGATATTAATCATGTAATCGAACAAGTGTGTAATAAATTGGTTTTTCGACATCCACATATTTATTCAAATGTAAAAGCGGAGGATGAAGAAACAGTTAAACGAAATTGGGAAAACCTAAAATTGAAAGAAGGTAAAAAAACAGTTTTAAGTGGAGTGCCAAAATCATTGCCTGCATTAATTAAAGCACTTCGAATACAAGAAAAAGCAAAGCAAGTAGGATTTGAGTGGAAAGTTACAAGCGAAGTGAAGCTTAAATTGATGGAAGAGTTAGCTGAATTAGATGAAGTGATTGCAGAAGGAAATCAAGATAGAATGGAAGATGAGTTTGGGGATGTTTTATTTTCAATGGTTAATTATGCAAGGTTTTTAAATATTGACCCAGAAAATGCGTTAGAAAGAACAAATAAAAAATTTAAAAATCGTTTTGAGCAAATGGAAGTAACATTGACGGTCAATAATACAGAATTGAGTTCATATACTTTAGAGGAAATGGATGCCGTATGGAATGAAATAAAAAAGAATGAGCACAAGTAAAAATACTACTTTTAGATTTCCTTTTGACATCAATCCTAACTTTTTTTTAGGTTTAGCTTTGTTGTTTTTTATATTAACCATTAAATCTGTTAATTCATATATATTTCCTAGAGTTAATGCAATTACATTAAGTGATAAAATTGAAAAAAATATTGTACAAAATGTAAAATTATTTAAAAGTATTTACTCAGACACAAGTTTAATAAAAGATATAACTGACAGTAAATTATCAAAAAAAGAAATAGAATTTACTGAAAATTTACCTTTTTCATTTTTTGTTTACAAAAATGGGAAACTCATTTTTTGGAATACAAATACTTTAGTTTATCCACCTGATACCTTTGCATTTGACAAACTAACAAACTACAGTGATAATACAGGATTTTATGTTGTTTATAAACATGCATTAAATAACCAAACGAATGGTTTAGCATTTATAAAAATCAAAAGTATAGAACCAATAAGTAGTGAAAAAACCAAAAAACATTTTATTGATATTGATGATGAAAACGATTTTGGAATAGATATTACCACTTTTGAAAAAAAGGAATCTATACCTGTAACATTCAAAGGGAACACATTATTTTATTTAGAAAAAAAAGATGATTTCTTTTTGATAAATGATTCAAGTGGATGGAGGTTGTTTTTTAACATGTTACCTTTAATTTTATTTGGTGTTTCAATTCATTCTTATTTTAAAGTCATTGTAAAAAAATCAAATGCTATAAAAGTTTATTTTAAATTATGGAGTTTAATTATTATAATTAGATTTTTGACATATTATTTTGATTTCCTAACTGATTTTGATGAGTACACATTATTTACACCAGAAATATTTGCATCCGATCAGTTTAATAAATCATTAGGGGATTTGTTAATTAATATGTCATTTATTTTTTGGGCACTTCTGTTTTTTGCAATTAATGTACAAGGACATGTGAATGAAAAAAAAATAATTAGCAAACCAATTACTGGAGTTCTTTTAATAGGAATAAGCGCAATAATTAATGTTGCTTTTAGTTATTTAATTTTAATTTTAATAAACGATTCAACTATTAATTTCGATACCACATTAATATCTCATGTTGATATATTTTCAGTTGTTGGGCTTATTACTATTTTGATAATTATAGCTAACATTTTTGTATTGAATTTTATTACACACAGCTATGTAAAAAAGTGTTTCAAAAAAGAGTATACTAAATTTCTAACGATTCTCATAGTCTTCATTACAATCGCTTTTATAGTTGATAGTACCATTTTGTTAGTCGTATTATATACAGCAATTTCAAGCATCATTTATTTTTTCTTACATGATTCTAAATATTTTAAAATAAAATTAGATTTTAATTCATATTCATTATTGCTTTGGGTTATGCTGGTTTCTTTTTTAGGAGCTATTTATATGTCAATATTAATCGATAAAAGAGAAGTAGAAGAACGAAAAGATTTTGGTGAAAAATTGATAACAGTTGAAGATAAAAAAATAGAAAATTATTTAACTCAATATAAAAATAAATTAAGTTTAAATAAAGAATTAGAAAATATTTTCATTTCAAAAATAGCAATTTCAGAAAATGAAATCATAAAATATATTTATGATGATTTTGTCAGAATGCATTTTTCCAATTATAAAAAAACGCTTCGTTTTATCGTTGCTCCAAAATATAATTTCAATAAATCAATCGATTACATAAATAAAGTGAATTTGCTAAAAAAGGTATCGCCCAATTTAAGTAATTTTAATATGGATTCAAGTATTTGCCAATTTCAAAGTTTTAATGAAAAGGGGTACATTTTAAATTATCATCTATATATAAATAATAATTTATTAGGTTTTTTTTATTTGAAATTATCAAAAAAAAATAATGTTGTAGAAAAAGATTATTCTGATTTTTTATACTCCAATGATCATCGAAATAAGGTAAAAGAATACAATTATTCTATAGCTATTTATCAGGATAGTATTTTTGAATATAGAATTGGGAATAAGCAATTTCCATATAAATTAACTAAAGATGAATATTCTAATTTTGTAGATAAGGATAATTTCAAAAAAATAAAAAATGGAGTTAGTGAAGTTTGGTATAAAGGGATAAAAAGCAATAAAATAATTATCATTGCTAAAAACAGTAAATTTTTTTATTTAATTTCTACTTTATTTGCCTACGTTTTTCTTATTTATTTTGCTGTATTTTCAATCTATATTTTAGCCAATATTTTAGCCAAATCAAATTTAAGGTACAATCGATTTATTAATTTGTTGAGTTTGAATTTAAGATTAAGAATACATACCTCAATATTAATAGTTGTTCTTTTATCGTTTTTAGCAGTTGGATATTTTACACATAATTATTTAATTAATCGAGTAAAAAATAAATCGTATTTAGAAATAAGTAATTACAGTCAGTTGATTTTATTTAAAATCAATAACTATTTTTTAGATATTAATAAAGACTTTCAGTACACATTCAATGATATAGAGAAAGAGAATTTTCAATCTTTTTTCATTGAAGAAACTTCAAAATTTTCGAAAGGGGTCAATGTATTTAGTGCTTTAGATGGAAGTTTAATTTATAGTTCACAACCAGATTTTTTTTATTCTAATGTTGTTTCTGATAAAATTCCTTATAGTGTATTAAATAAATTAAAAAATAGCAATTTAGAGCATATTTTAAATAAAGAAAGCATAAATGATTTTAAATATATTTCGATGTATTGTTTTGCAAAAAATAAGAAAGGGGAAAGAATAGCAATTATACAGCTTCCGTACTTCTCATCTGAACAAGAAATGCAAGATGAAACAAGTACCATATTAATTACATTGATTAATATATATGTTTTTGTATTTTTAATATCATCCATAATTGCGCTGTTCATTTCTAATTCGGTAACTCAACCTTTTAAATATATTGTAAAACAGTTTACAAAAATTAATCTAGAGAAAACAAATGAACCTTTAAGATGGAATAATTCTGATGAAATTGGATTGTTAGTAAAAGAATATAATAGAATGCTTCGAAAGCTCGAAAATAGTACCGTATTATTAGCAAAATCAGAACGAGAATTGGCATGGAGAGAAATGGCAAAACAAGTAGCACATGAGATAAAAAATCCATTAACTCCAATGAAACTTTCTTTGCAAATGTTAGAAAATGCAATTAAAAATAAAAAACCAAATGTGTCTGAAATGACAGAAAAAGTGACGGCAACCATCATTGAGCAAATAGATAACTTAACTTTAATCGCCACTAACTTTTCTAATTTTGCCAAAATGCCAGAATTAAATAAAGAAATAATCAGCTTGAATGAAATTTTGTATTCCGTAACGGGTATGTATATTGATGATAAAAATAACGAATATTTATTTTTAGTACCTGAATTTAATATTTCAATTTATGCGGACAAAAGCCAGTTAATAAGGGTATTTACTAATGTGATTCAAAATGCAATACAATCAATTCCTGAAAATAGAAAGGGTAATATTTCATTAAGCGTTATTAAAATTCAAAATGATTTTATAAGAATTATCATATCCGATAATGGTGAAGGAATTTCAGTAGAAAAAGCAAAAAATTTATTTCAACCATATTTTACCACTAAATCATCTGGAACTGGATTAGGATTAGCAATGTGTAAAGATATTATTGATAGATTTGGCGGTAAAATTACCTTTGAAAGTATTGAGGATCAAGGTACAGATTTTTTTATTGATTTGCCAATATTTATAGATTAACAAAACACACCTATAATTTAGTAGACGATAAATCAAGAATAATTTGAAATTCTTTTTCGGTGACCGCACTAACAGAAAGTCGTTGTAACTTTACCAACTGCATATTTTCTAATGTACTTATCTTTTTTATTTGACTTAAAGATATAGGAATATTCAATTTCTTTTTTGGTTTAAAATCAACTGCTAACCATGCTGTTTCTTCTGTTGTGGGATCCTGATATGCAGTTTTTACAACTTCTGCAATGCCAACAATTTCAAGCCCTTCATTACTGTGGTAAAAAAAAGCGAAATCCCCTTTTTGCATACTTCTCAAATTATTTCGAGCAGCATAATTTCTTACGCCATCCCAAAACGTTTTTTTATCTAAACAAAATTGATCCCAACTATATTTAAAAGGTTCCGATTTAATAAGCCAATAATTCATTGTAATTGTATCATTTAATGTTCAAAATTAAGATATATATTGTATACTCCCTATTTCATTTCTTTAGTTCATTTATATTCGTATTTGATTACATTTGCTCTACATGAAAAAACATTTTTTATTTATAGGATTCTTTTTTTTATTAAGTTCTTGTGCTACAACTAATCACATTTTCATTAAAAAAAAGAAATTTTCGAATGCTATACAGCTTAATGATATAAAAGTAAGCCCTAAAAAAAATAATTTTTTACTTCCTGCAAAGTCAAAAGAAATAGATATTTTACATGCAGATATACAAGTATCTTTTGACTGGTCAAAACATGCGTGTTATGGCACTGAAACGATTCTTTTTAAACCCTATTTTTATGATATTGATTCAATTGTGTTAAATGCACAAAATATGATTTTTTCAAAAGTAGAAGTAAAAAATATTCAAGGAGAAATTATACAAAATTTGATTTCTTATGATAAAAAGAAATTAAAAATTCGATTAGAAAAAAAATATAGCAATAAAGATACTTTATTAATTACTATCCATTATACAGCAAATCCAGATGAAAAAGAAAAGGGTGGAAGTGCAGCTATAAAAGATGATAAAGGATTGTATTTTATAAATACCAATAACAAAGAACCTTATAAACCAACACAACTTTGGACACAAGGCGAAACAGAATCTAATTCTTGTTGGTTTCCTACAATAGATAATCCAAATGAGAAATTTACATCAACCTTAACTATATCAGTTAATAAAGAAATGACTATTTTGTCCAATGGTGAAAAAACTTCAACTTCTATAGTAGGGAATATAAAAACTGAAAAATGGGAAAATAAATTACCGATGCCAGCTTATTTAATAATGATGGCAATTGGTGAATTTGAGGTTACTATTGATTCGTTAGATGGTAAAGAAGTAAGCTATTATTTAGAAAAAGGATATGCTCCTTATGCTCGAAATATTTTTAAAAATACGCCTGAAATGATTTCTTTTTTTGGAGAAAAATTAGGATTTCAATATCCTTGGAATAAATATGCACAAGTTGTTGTGAGAGATTATGTTTCAGGTGCTATGGAAAATACAAGTGCTACTTTACATGGTGATTTTGTGCAAAAAAATAATCGTCAATTAATCGATGCGTCCAACGATGATATTGTTGCACATGAGCTTTTTCATCAATGGTTTGGCGATTTAGTCACTTGTAAAACTTGGAGCCACTTAGTACTCAATGAAGGTTTTGCAACATTTGGTGAGCAACTTTGGATTGAACATAAATATGGTAAAGATGACGCATTGAAAAAATCGTACAACAGAATTCAACGCTATTTAAACTATACAAATAAGAATTCAGACGACGCAATTGTGCATTCAAATTATAAAATTCAAGAAGATATGTTCAATGTATTAACTTATCAAAAAGGAGCTAGCGTTTTAAATTTATTAAAAAATGAAATTGGTGAAGAAGCCTTTTTTTTAGGACTTAAAAATTATTTAACAACGTATCAGTTTTCAAATACTGAAATTGATGACTTAAGAAAAGAATTTGAAAAAGTAACTGGTCGAGATTTGAATTTCTTTTTTAATCAATGGTTTTTAAAAGGAGGACATCCAATTATAGATGTTCGATATTCATATAACGACAGTACGAAATTAGTACAAGTTACTGTGGAGCAAGTTCAAAAAAATGATGTTGGATTGTTTAGTTTTCCTTTAGAATTTAGAGTTCAACAAGAAAGTAAAACTAAAACATTTATTTTTCAAATTGAAAAGAAAAAAGAAATATTTTATGTAGAAAAATTAGTCGAAGATGCTGCATTATATCCTAACATAATCGTTGATCCTAATGCTGTTTTTATTGGTGAAATTAAAGATAATAAATCTTTTTTTTATCAGATTATTACTTACAATGAAGCTGCCAATTATATTGAAAAGGTTAGATCTTTAAAAGAATTAAGTTTGGTCCAACAACAAAATGACAGTGCAAGATTTACACTACTTTCTGCTATTAACGACGTAAATGATGATATTCGTTTAAAAGCACTGGAATGGATTGATT
The DNA here is from genome assembly GCA_044353665.1 of Chitinophagaceae bacterium. GTDB lineage: Bacteria > Bacteroidota > Bacteroidia > Chitinophagales > Chitinophagaceae > OLB11. Next base: position 34,432 of record JBILBN010000016.1, read on the forward strand.
GGAAAAATGCACAAAATTATTTGAAGACCAAAGAGTTTTTGATAAATTTAGCAGAAAAAGATGCATCGCCTAACGTAAGAGCTGAAGCATTAGAAATTTTAGCTGATAAACGAGAACCTTTTTTATTAAACTTGTATTTAAAACTAACCGAAGATAGCTCCTACATCTTATGTGCAAATGCATTAGATGCTGTAGCAAAATTAATTCCTGAGGAAGGTTTAAGAGCTGCTAAAATAGTAGAGAAAGATGCTAAAGGGAAATTGTTTCAACGAATTTCAACGTTATATGCTGAAAAAGGAGACTCATCCAACTTAGCTTTTTTTACTAAAAATTTGATGCATGTGTTTGATAGAAATAGAGCAACTTTATTAGATAATTATACTCAATTAATTATAAAAATAAACACCTCAGAAAAATTTAATGAAGCAACTAATTTATTAACAAGTAGGGCTGTTGATGATGAAAATGGGTATATCCGTTATGCAGCCATAGTCAATTTAAATGAATTAAATAATCACTATTCCACTCAATTGAAACAAAATATTGCAGATGAAATGAAAAGTTATTTGTCTAATGCGCATATATTTATTCAAGAAAAAATTAAATTATTAATTAATCAAGAGCAAGATGAATATGTTTTAGGATTATTGAAATTAAAAGGACTTTATAATGGAGTGAAAGAGTAATTGTGCATTATTAATTTAGGGTATTCGAATTTTAAATTTCTCTGATTCCTCTGTGGTTGAAAGCTATTTGTTTAAATAGTTTTTTACATAATCAATAGCTCCTTCTTCAATAGTTTTAAAAGAATCCTTATAACCTGCAGTGAGTAGCTTTTGCATATTGGCTTCAGTAAAATATTGATATTTTTCTCTTATATCTTCAGGCGTATCAATGAAGTCTATTTTAGACTCAATCTCTAATGCTTTAAAAACGGCACTGCCAAGTTGCAAAAAAGTTTCAGCTTTGCCACTACCTAAATTATAAATTCCACTCATGGGTTTGTTTTCCAACAACCAAAAAATTACATTTACTAAATCAAATACATAAATAAAATCACGCATTTGTTCGCCATCTTTATAATTAGGATTATGTGAACGAAAAAGCTTTAATTGACCTGTTTTTTTAATTTGATGAAAAGCATGATACACTACAGATGCCATTCGCCCTTTGTGATTTTCATGGGGGCCATAAACATTAAAAAATTTTAATCCATACCAATTAGTTGGAGTAGCAGTTTCTTTAATTGCAAATTTATCAAATTCATTTTTAGAAACTCCATAAGGATTTAAAGGAACCAATTTTTCAATCACCTCATGGTTGTCATCATAGCCAAATTCCCCATTTCCATAAGTTGCAGCCGATGAAGCATAAATTATTGGGATATTTTTTTGGGTACAATATGCCCAAATTATTTTAGAGTAATTTAAATTTAAATGTTCATGTATGCTGTAATCCATTTCAGTGGTATCGGTTCTTGCACCTAAATGAATTACAAAATCAATTTGAATAGTTCTCTCAAAAAAAGATTGAATTTTTTCTCTTTCAATGAGTTCTATAAACTGTAATGAAGCATAATTTTCTTTTTTATCTTCTCTCGAAAAGTCATCTACTAAATACAAACGATTAAATCCTTTTTGATTTAAAAACATTGCCGTTTGGCTAGCAATAAAACCTGCAGCACCTGTAATTAAAATTGTATCGTTTTGATTCATTTAATAAAAAATTGATATCTACAAAAATAAAGAATCTTCATTGAATATAAATTTGATTTTTACATTTTTAAAAGTAGATTTACGTTACATTATATAATTATTAAGTTATGGGTATAAAATATAAATTGACCTTAATGAGTTTTCTACAATTTTTTGTTTGGGGCGCTTGGTTAATAACCATTGGAAACTATTGGTTTGGTACAAAACATTGGAGTGGAGCTGAATTTGGAGCTATTTTTTCTACTTTAGGACTTTCTTCTATTTTTATGCCAGCACTCACTGGTATTATTGCGGATAAGTGGATGAATGCAGAACGTTTATATGGCGTTTTACACATAATTGGAGGCATTGCTATTGCTTTTATTCCAATGGTAGATAATCCAAATACATTCTTTTGGGTTATTTTCGGTGCTATGTTATGTTACATGCCAACAATTTCTCTTTCAAATTCAATCGCCTATAACATTTTAAAAAGTAATCAATTTGATGTCGTTAAAGTATTTCCACCAATTCGTGTTTGGGGAACGGTTGGTTTTATTGCTGCTATGTGGTTGACCAATTTGACTGGCAATAAAGCATCCGGAAATATGTTTTACATATCTGCAATTGCTGCAATTATTTTAGGAATCTATTCATTTACATTACCTCAATGCAAACCTCAGAATTTAATTGATAATAATTCTACTTGGATTAAAAAATTAGGACTAGAAGCTTTCGGATTGTTTGGAACGTATAAAATGGCTTTGTTTTTTTTATTTTCGTTACTACTTGGGGCTGCTTTGCAATTAACCAATATGTATGGAGATGTTTATCTTTCTGAATTTTCCAATATGCCTCAATACGCAAATTCTTTTGTTGTTAAATACTCAACCATTATCATGTCAATTTCTCAAGTTTCTGAAACCCTATTTATTTTAGCGATACCATTTTTTTTAAAACGATTTGGAATTAAACAAGTCATGTTAATTTCTATGATTGCTTGGGTATTGCGTTTTGCTTTGTTTTCATTTGGAAATCCTGCAGAAGGTTTATGGATGATTATTGCATCCTGCATTGTTTATGGAATGGCTTTTGATTTCTTTAATATTTCGGGTTCTTTATTTGTTGAAACAACTACCGATTCTAAAATCCGCTCTTCTGCTCAAGGTTTATTTATGATGATGTCGAATGGATTTGGTGCAATTATGGGGAGCTTTTTCAGTGGATTATTAATTGATTATTATTTTACTGCGAATGGAATAAAAGATTGGCATTCCATTTGGCTAGCTTTTGCAGGATATGCTTTGGTAATTGCCATTTTATTTGCTGTGTTTTTTAAGCATCAACATAAAGCAGATGAAGTGAGTAATTTAGGGCACTAATTAACTTAGAAGTTATTTGATAAAATTTTACATGATTTTTTTTAATTATACAATTAATTTACGCACCACTTTTTGAATAAAAATTAAATGAAAACAGAAATATTAACTGTTCAAATATTGGTCGACGCAAATATTGAATCAGTTTGGAAAAAATGGACGACACCAAGCGATATTAAAATTTGGGATAACATCTCCGATTTTTGGCATACTCCTTTTGTTATCAACAATTTAAAAGTTGGGGGTCGTTTTTTGTATAGAATGGAATCAAAAGATAAATCAGAAGGTTTTGATTTTAGTGGAAAATACACCCAAATTGTAAAACATGAATTAATTGAATATATTACTACTGATGGTCGTAAGGTTTCAATAGAATTTGAGCATCTTAATGATTTTACAATTATTGTACAAAATTTTGAATCTGATATAAATAATTGCATTGAAACACAAAAAGCTGGTTGGAAATCGGTATTACAAAATTTTAAAAATTATGTTGAACGTTAAAAATTATTTTATCTACTCTTCAGCCAATTTTTTTAATTTTAGTTTATACGTTTCATATTTAAATAAAGGTTCAAGTGTACCTAAATTTTCGGTATCAACAATTTCTGATTTAATAAATTTTACTACTGTAAACCGTCCATATTGGGTATCAAATTTTTCTACTATAGAATATAATTGTTTGGTGCTTAAGCAACCCGTAAAAAATTTTTTCTTCAGAAAAATCAATTTTGCTTCATCATCTGTTTTGGCAGCTAATTTTTCAACAAAAGAATTTACTTCTACATCCGATGATGCTCTAACACACTTTGGTACTGCTTTAGGTACTAATGTTTTTTTTATAGTGGATAAAATTGGATTGTTTATAAGTGCTATTTTTTCGTCTCCTACTGTTGATATATTTTGTATTTTTTCTTTCTTTTCTTTTTTCTTCTTTTTAACGTTTTCTTTAACCTGAATCGTATCTATTTTTTCAGAGTTTGAATTGATAACTTCAACAATGCCAAATTTTTCTTTTTGCTCTATTTCTGCAGTGGTTGCCTGATCTGTTCCTTTTTTAGATGATTTCTTTTTAAATAAATTGCTGGCTTTATTGCCTTTGGTTTTCACATCTTCTAACACATAATTTTGTGGATTGTAAAAATGAATATGATTATCTTCAGTCGAAAATGCAAAATTTACTGTCGTGTTTAATTCTATAATTTTACCATTGTTCACTAAATCCAATAAATAAAATTTCTCTTCATTAGCTTTTGCTAATTTGTAACCATACTGTGCATTTGGAACTACATTAATTACAAATTTTTGAGAAGGATAGAGACTTCCTGCAAATTTTATTTCAATATTATTTTCACCTTCTTGCTTGGTTTCAAATAAGATGTAATTTTTTGCCAACGATTTAATTTCATTTCCATTTATATTCACAGAAATAGGCATTCCTTTTATTGCTTCAATATAAATGTAGGACGATTGAGCAAACGTACTTTGAACAATACCAATGGTTATAATTAATAATAAGGCAATTTTGTAGGCATTTTTTTTCATTCGGTTTTTTGATGTTAATTATTCAAAAGTAATCAGTTCTTGCCCTTTTTCAACAGCTTGTTTTTCTGTTACTTTTATTGTTTTAATAATTACATCTGCTACTGCTTTAAAAATATTTTCCATTTTCATGGCTTCTAATATTAACAAAGGTTCTCCTGCTTTTACATGATCACCCTCACGAACAAGTGTTTTTATGACTAAGCCGGGCATTGGTGCTTTTAAGTTGTTTACTTTTTTCGCTTGAAGTGTGTTGATACCCAATTTTTCTAATTGGATATCAACAGGTTCTTTAATATTTACAGTATATTTTTTACCTTCAATTCTAAGAACAACTTGCTTGGTTTCATAATCAATTTTTACAACGTCAGTATTTATATTTCGTCCATTGTAATTAAATGAATAACTTCCTTTTTGAACTTTTGAGAAATCTACATTTTGTATATTCCCATTAACATTCGATTTTTCACCGAGCTCAACAGCATATTTGGTTTCATTTATTAATGTGTGATATATTTTGTCCATTATTGACGAGGCATTTGAGGTAATTGTTGAGCTAACATATTGACTTTATCTGCTAGTTCTTTTCCTAATTCTGGCATTCCATTTGCGTTTGCAGATTGTGATAAATATCCTAATGCTTGAAATTCAAATGCGGCATCTTGATATTTTGAACCTTTAGCATCTTCACTTAAAGAATTAATATATGCCACATCATCTTGACAAAATTTCACTAATTTATCTGTAATTGATTTTGCTAATTCTTTGCTACCTGCTTTCATACTCATATCAGCCATTAATATCATTGAGCGATCTTCTTGTGTTATAGCTGTTGGATATGAACTTTCTGAAATGGATTTTAATACTTTCTCAAGCACTTTAATTGCATCCGCATTTCTATTATTTCTAACGAAATAATCGGCTAACTGAAATGCTAAAATACGAGGGGTGTTTAACATTCTTCTGTTGGTTTGATCATAATTTACGTCAGTTCTATGCGCATTTCCATACTCAAATTTATTCATGATTAAATCCATACATTTTTCAGCATTTACTCTCAAAGGTGAATTTGTAGTATTTCCAACTGTTCTTACAGGAATCAATTTATAAGCCAATCCTTCTAATTGTAAATATTCTTGTAAACCTTCATAATGATCTGGATCTATAGAGTTTGCAAAATAAATAGGACGTTTCCACGCATTGGCTGCTAAGATATTTAAAATGCCTAAATCGTTTTTGTAAGCCACATTTTTAGGCATTGAAAATTGTACTTGGTCAACAATAGAATCCGTTGCAGAAACTAAACCATTTTTTACAACCAATGCTTTGTCAACTGGTAAAAAGAAATTTTTCACAGGAAAATAATTCATCCCTGCGCCATCTCTTCCTTGTAATTGTGCACCACTCGCATCGCTGCCTACAAAGTTTAATATTTCTGTTAGATTAACGTATTTATCTTGAGCAATCGATTTATTGTCTTGATATTGAATATAGTTTCTCTTTTCACCTCTGTATTGTTCTGATTTCCATATTAAATCAACAGGAGCTGATTTGTTTACAGCATTTTTTAATTGGTCGATATACCAATCAATACCTAACAAACTAATATTAATCATTCGGATATCAGGACGAATTCCTTCAACCTCTTGTGCATACCAAAGTGGGTAGGTGTCGTTATCACCTTCTGTAAATAAAATAGCGTTTGGCTCACATGAGTTTAAATAATTTTTTGCGGTAGCTAAAGCCAATGTTTTATTGCTTCTATCATGATCATCCCATTCTTTGCTAGCCATCAATATTGGAACTGCAATTAAACACAATACAGTTGCTATGGCAGGAGACAAAGCACCTAATTTTAATTTCTTAAACCAATCTGCAACCATTAATACGCCTAAACCAATCCAAATGGCAAATGCATACGTTGCACCTGCATAAGCATAATCTCGTTCACGGGGTTGCATTGGTGTATTATTCAAATATAAAACAATGGCTAATCCTGTAAAGAAAAATAATAAAGTTACAATAAATGTGTTGCGTTTGTCATGAGTATATTGAAAAACCAATCCTAAGATTCCTAATATAAATGGCAAGAAGTACAATTCATTTCTTGATTTTGTGTTTCTTAAACCTAAAGGCATTTTGTCAATATCACCACGACCAAAAAATTTGTCTATAGGTTTAATTCCACTAATCCAATTTCCATTTTCTGGTTCACCTTGAATGTTTTGAACATCATTTTGACGACCAATATAATTCCAACAGAAATATCTCCACCACATTTGATTGACTTGATAGCCCATGAAAAATTTTATATTATCAGCGCTTGATGCTTTTTCTCCTTCAGCTAATCCTAAATAATTTTGATAATATTGTGCATGACGAGGATCATTACCATCCCATATACGAGGGAATAAACGAGTATCACCACCTTCATATTCATACTCATCCTGTTTTTCGCCTAATTCTTCATAGTTTTTTTCGCCTTTAAAATATTGCATTTTACCAGGTTTCATACCAGTTGGTTGAGAATTAAAATCTGGACCAGTTACTAAAGGTACTTTACCATATTGCTCACGTTGTAAATATTTAATTAACGTTACAGCATTATCAGGATTCGTCATGTCAATTGGAACATCAGCATTTGAACGAATAATTGTTTGGAAAAACGCAGAGTATCCAATTAAAATAAACACAAAACACAATGCACCTAAATGAACGAAATATTTGTTATTTGCTTTAGCCCATTTCAACACAAAGAAACTAGCAATAGCAACTAAAACTATTGTAAAGAAAACACCACTGTTAAAAGGTAATCCAAATGAATTAACAAAAATGATATCTAATTTCATTGCAATTACTGGGATTCCTTGAATAACACCATACTGTACAACACCTGTAATTATACAACCAATTAAAAAAGCCCAAACAGTTCCAATCGTAGAAACTTTATATTTTTTGAAATAATAAACCATTACAATAGCAGGTATGGTCAATAAATTCAATAAATGGACACCAATTGATAATCCCATGATGAAAGCAATCAATATTACCCAACGATCAGCATGTTCGTTTTCTTGAGAAAGGCGGTCTTCCCATTTAAGAATTGCCCAAAATACTAAAGCGGTTAAAAAAGATGAAAGTGCATAAACCTCACCTTCAACAGCCGAAAACCAAAAAGTATCTGAGAATGTATACGCTAAAGCACCCACAATACCTGCACCCATTATGGCAATTAGGTTTGATTGAGTTAACTCTTCGCTGTTTTTAGCAAAAATGCGTTTTGCAAAGTGCGTTATCGTCCAAAATAAAAACAATATCGTCATTCCACTCGAAATAGCTGATAATGAATTGATTGCTAATGCAGCATTTTTGATGCCACCAAAAAGAATGACAAAAATTCGTCCTAACATCAAAAATAGAGGAGCTCCTGGTGAGTGAACGACTTCTAATTTTGCAGCTCCAGAAATAAATTCTCCACAATCCCAAAAGCTAACGGTAGCTTCTTTGGTCATCATGTAAACAGTAGTTGCGATTAAAGCGAC
>JBILBN010000127.1:0-3894 GCA_044353665.1 Chitinophagaceae bacterium
AATGCTTGATACAATACTTTCTGTAAATGCAATCGCTAATTTATTTTTAGTAAAATATTTATTAGTCACTAAACTAATTTCTCTTACTGGAATAGGATCTTTAAAATACCTAACTTGATTCATTTTGTCTTCGCTCAATTCTGCTAAACTAAGTGATGGCATAATAGTATATCCTCCATTAATATCAACCATTCTTGTTAACGAAGATAAAGATCCAGAGTTGTAAGTAAAGGGATTATTGGCACCAACAAACTTTTGTTTGCCACACAAATTAATAATTTGGAAACGCATACAATGCTCATCTCCTAAGGACCAAATTTCATTCGGATCTAAATCTTCAGGTGAAATTATTTTTTTATTTAATAATTTATGCCCTATTGATGCATACAACACATAAGGCTCATGGTAAAGAATATTTTCTTTTAATGATTTTTCATAAAGAGGTGTACTCAAAATTCCAAAATCTAATTCGCCTTCTTTTAATTTAGCAATAATTTGAGAAGTCGTCATTTCAGTAATCGTAATATCAAGTTTCGGATATTTTTTCACAAACGATTTTAATGCACTAGGTACTATGCTTGGAGCTACTGTAGGAATGATTGCGATGTTTAATGAACCAATTAATTCATCTTTTTGCATCATAATTAATTCATCAATTTTATCTCGCTCAAAAATTACATTTTTTGCTTGTTCTAAAATTTTCTTTCCCATATCTGTTGCAACAATAGGATGATGATTTCTGTCAAAAATTTTTATTCCCAGCTCTTCTTCTAACTTTTGGATTTGCATGCTCAAAGTGGGTTGGGTTACAAAACATTTCTCAGCAGCAGTCACAAAACTACCATTTCTTTCTACTGCTACAATGTATTCAATTTGTGTTAATGTCATAACTGGAATTTATTATTTTTTTAAACGATATAAAATTAATCTATATTTTTTATATTCGTTAAATTCGCTTCTAAAAATGGAAAAGAAATTGAATATGGCACATCAATTAAAACAATTAGAAGGACAATATTTCACTCAATCGCATTCAAAAGCTGGTCAATGGCTTCACTATAAAATAGTACGAGTTGAAGATGGAGAAGTTGAAGTTTCATTAGCAGTTAGAGAGGAAATGACGAACCCATTAAAAATGCTTCATGGTGGAATGGCTGCTATGATTTGTGACGAAATATGTGGATTAGCTTTTTACAGCACAAATGCTGTAACCATTTACACTACAGTCAATTTATCGATAGATTATTTATGGAGTACTCCATTAGGATCAACCATTTTTGCAGTAGGGAAAGTAATTCGAAAGGGCAAAAAAATAGCCAATACAGAATGTACAATTTATGACGAGCATAAAAATATTATTGTGCATGCCAAATCAAATTTATTAAATACAGAAAAACCAGTATTTGAATTGGCCTTATAATTTATATTTTCATTGTAAATTGCAGTTTCATGCTCAATAATAAAAAAATAATAGTTGTATTACCTGCTTATAACGCGGCTAAAACACTTGAAAAAACCTTCAATGAAATTCCTTTTGACATCGTTGATGAGGTTGTGCTTGTGGATGATTCGAGTAAAGACGATACCGTTGAAGTTGGGCGCCGAATAGGAATAAAACACATCATCAAGCATGATAAAAATAAAGGTTATGGAGGAAATCAAAAAAGCTGCTACAATAAAGCCCTCGAATTAGGAGCCGATATTGTTATTATGTTACACCCAGATTATCAATATACTCCTTTGTTAATTCCTTCTATGTCACACATTATAGCTAGTGGTTTGTATCCAGTAGTATTGGGCTCTCGTATTTTAGGAAAAGGTGCATTAAATGGTGGAATGCCAATGTATAAATATATTTTCAATCGATTTTTAACACTGAGTGAAAATATTTTATTGAACCAAAAATTAAGTGAATACCACACGGGCTACCGTGCCTTTTCGAAAGAAGTTTTAACCTCGATTAATTACAATATCAACAATGACGATTTCATTTTTGACAATGAAATGCTCTCTCAAATATTTATGAATGGATTTGAAATTGCGGAAATTACGTGCCCTACAAAATATTTTGAAGAAGCCTCAAGTATTAATTTCAGTAGAAGTATGAAATATGGCTTAGGCGTTTTACGAGTAGCCTTCGTACATCGTTTACACAAATGGAAAGTAGTAAAATGTAAGTTGTATTAATTTGTTAAGATTAAATCAAAACAAATAAGCATAATAAATTCCACCTTCTCCTAAAATAAGAGGATGCAGATTTTAGAAATAAAAAAACACCGTAAATTCGGTGTTTTTTTATTTTTTATTTTTTATTTTTTAATAAACCCACAAATCGTGTTCTTTATTAAATAATTTTTCTTTAATCTCTTCCGATTGATTTAAACGATCAATACCTGTTTTAAGATTCATGATATCATCTTGAAAAGGATTATTCATTGTAGTTTTTAGAACATAACTTGAGAACATTCTTTTTTCAAAGAAATCATCCCATGAATATCTGTAAACATCATTTTCAGGGTTGTATACTTCATATTTAGCATTGTTTGCTCTTATATCTGGATAGTATACATAAAATAGTGGCAATGAAGCTCTAAATGAACCATCTGTATTTTTTTTATCATAGAAAGGAGCAAATCCAATGATTCTAACAACCATTCTACCAATATTCTTGTCAAATATCCAATCTTCTTTTAGCTGAAATTTAGTTATATCATCAGGATTAAACTGTTTCAAAATAACTTGAATAGTAATTTCGCCTGTCTCAGGATTTTCTACAGCAATAGAGTCTGCTTTTCCTGCTAATTTAGTCATTACATCTTCAGCACTCATCGGATCTGTAAAACGTTCATCTTTAAAAGCAGTTACTTCGCCTTTTTTAATCGCGTCTAACAAAATCTCAATATACATACCCCCACCACTTTCATCATCTCCAGGATAACGAAATGCGAAATTTTGTTTTTGGCGTGTATCAATTTCTCTCCAAACACGTTTTTTGAACAACACATCTGCTTCACGAATGGGAGCCCAAGGAGTTACATAATTATTATGTTCTACCTTGTCAACAACACCATCTTTTCGCAAAGACGGCTTCCATGAATCATTGACTATTCTTGCAGTTCCACCTTGAACTACAGGGTCTGTGCTAATACCTGCAGGTGGTGGCACCCCAGGTTGAGCATATACTGAACCACTTATTAAAAGTGATAACGCTAAAACTGTTTTAAACTTATTTATATTTATCATGATATTTATAAAATAAAATTGTTAATTATTAATGCTAAATGCTAAGGTACCTAAATTTCTTGGTCTTTTATCAGGACCAACAGCCATAATACGATCAAAAAATAATTTATCCCCTGGTTTCAATTTATCCATTACAGATTTAATATCCCCAACATTTGTAAACATTCCATTCATAGTTCCTTCTAATGGTGTTCCTCTTTTTGGTTGATAAAAATATTCATATGAAATTACATTAAATTTTGCATCAAAATCGAAATTTTCTAATTTAGCAACAATCCCTATTTGAGATTTCAATTCATTTGCTCCTGCTACACCTCCAAATTTATTTGCAAAAGACGCTTTCGGATCAGGAATATATTTTACGCGGTATTCATATTTTCCAAAATTCTTAGTCGTTCCATCAGATAATTTTGCAGATAAAGAAATATATGATTTACCAGGTGAAGTTACTCTTACTAAATATTTATTAACCCCTTCAGATTTAGTTAATGTACATCCTTCTGGAGTAGCAACTAAATTGCCAGCGGTAACTCCCGAAGCAGATAATGTAATTGGGTTATCTACACCAATATAAAATACATTCATTTTATCTAATGAGATAGATGCTTGCGCTTCTCCTACAAAATATTGTGCAGGTTTTTCCAACGTAAC
>JBILBN010000017.1:0-39548 GCA_044353665.1 Chitinophagaceae bacterium
TGCGAAGGTAGCAATCCCAATTTAGTAAAGGCAATTGCCGATAACATTGAAAAAGAAGTAAAGGATGCTTGTGGAGAATGGCCTCATAAGGTTGAAGGAAAATCAGGCGAAAAATGGATATTAGTAGATTATGTAGATGTTGTAATCCATTGCATGACACCGGAAACGAGAGCCTTTTACAATTTAGAAGAATTGTGGCAAGATGCAGAAAAAAAAGAACATAATTAATATAAAGAAAGCTTTAATTAGCAAACAACATGGAAGATAAAAAAACTCAAAATCCAGTACCCACACCCAACCAAAATCCTGTTGGAAACGCTAACAATTCACCCAAAAAAGGTCCTAAATTTAATTTATGGTGGATTTATGGTGCTTTTGCAGTGGCATTAATCGCATTTCAATTTTATGGCAAAGATTTAACAAAAAATGCCAAAGATGAAAGCTTTCAAACAATCAACAATCGCTTTATTACAAGGCATATGGTTGATAGTTTAGTTGTTTATGCAAAAACGGTAGAGGTTTACCTAAATAAAGATTCTTTAAAATTGGCTAGCAACAGCGAATTATTAAACACAGAATTGAAAAAAAATATTGAAGGCCCTCACTACACGTTTTCCTATGGAAATATTGAGCAGCTAAGAAACGACATTAAGGATGCGCAAATTGCAGCCAATTATTCGAATAATGAGTCTATACAGGTTACTTACGCCGAAGACAATAAAAGCGGCATCATTGGTGTTTTAGTTCAATTTCTTTTACCCATTGCGATTATGGTCGGTTTATGGGTTTTAATGATGCGTAAAATGGGAGGTGGAGCCGGTGGTTCTGGCGGACCAGGTGGCATTTTTAATATCGGCAAATCAAAAGCGCAATTGTTTGATAAAGGCACCAAAGTGAATATCACGTTTAGTGATGTAGCTGGTTTAGATGAAGCAAAAGGAGAAGTGATGGAAATTGTAGATTTCTTAAAAAATCCTAAAAAATATACTGCCCTTGGTGGAAAAATTCCTAGAGGATGTTTATTAGTTGGCCCTCCAGGAACTGGTAAAACGTTATTAGCCAAAGCAATGGCTGGTGAAGCACAAGTGCCATTTTTCAGCATGAGTGGTTCTGATTTTGTTGAAATGTTTGTAGGGGTTGGTGCTAGTCGAGTAAGGGATTTATTTAAACAAGCTCGAGAGAAATCACCTTGTATTATGTTTATTGATGAAATTGATGCCATTGGTCGGGCAAGAGGTAAAAACCAAATGATGGCTAATGATGAGCGAGAAAATACATTAAACCAAATGTTGGTTGAAATGGACGGATTTGGTGGAGACAGTGGTATCATTGTTTTAGCCGCTACAAATCGTCCTGATGTATTGGATCCTGCATTGCTTCGTCCTGGTCGTTTCGATAGACAAATTTCTATTGACATACCTGATTTGGCTGGCCGTGAAGCTATTTTTAAAGTTCATTTAAAAGGATTAAAAAAAGCCGATAATTTAGATATTCATAAATTAGCAGCTCAAACGCCTGGTTTTGCTGGAGCTGATATTGCCAATGTTTGTAACGAAGCGGCTTTAATTGCGGCTCGTAAAGGAAAAACAGAAGTATATTTAGATGACTTTAATGATGCAGTAGATAGAATTATTGGCGGTTTAGAAAAGAAAAATAAAATCATTCAACCCGATGAGAAACGAGTTATTGCTTATCATGAGGCAGGACATGCTGTATCTGGCTGGTTTTTAGAACACGCCTATCCTTTAGTGAAAGTTACCATTGTTCCAAGAGGAGATGCAGCTTTAGGCTATGCACAATACTTACCTAAAGAAAAATATTTAACCCTAAAAGAAGAAATAGAAGATAGAATGGCAATGGCTTTAGGTGGTCGTGCGGTGGAGGAATTAGTATTTGGAAAAATATCTACAGGTGCCTTAAGCGATTTACAACAAGTGACTAAAATGGCTTATTCAATGGTGAGTATTTATGGTATGAATGCTAAAATAGGAAACATATCATTTTATGATCCTCAAAGTGAAGGCAGTTTTCAAAAACCATACAGTGAAGAAACGGGTAAAATTATAGATGATGAAGTTCGTTTACTTTCTGAAACCGCTTACAAACGAGTAACTGCTTTATTAATTGACAAAATGGATGCAGTTAAAATTATTGCAGAAGAGTTGTTAATTAAAGAAGTCCTTTATAAAGATGATTTGGCTCGACTAATTGGCAAACGTCCTTTTGAAGAATATGTCCTTTTTGAAGATACCGTTGTTAAAGATAGCGTTGTTGAAGAATTGCCGAATCCAACAGATACAACTTCTGAAACAACCCCTACTGCATAAAAAAACTGTAGATATGTCTAGTCAAGCAAGAGAAAATATTTTAGGAAGCATACGAAAATCATTGGAAGAAAATAGCCTTCCAATGCCTTTCCCTGAGTCTGATAGAAACGAAGAGTTTTATGTTTCTGAAGAAATGAGTATCGAAGAAAAATTTGCACAAGAGTTTACTCACTTAGGTGGCAAGTTTGTGTATTGTGCGGATGAATCTGAAATGATTCATCAATTGGAAAGCTTACGAGATGCTATGAAATGGGATAAAATTGATGTGAAAGATCCTTTCTTACAGGAATTGTTCAGAGAAAATAATTTAAATTTTATTAATGAATCTAAAGACATGCGCAATATTGAAGTTGGTCTTTCATTGTGTGAATGTTTGGTTGCAAGAACTGGAAGTATGATTTTATCATCTGGACAAGAATATGGAAGAGCATTGCCTGTTTATTCTCCCATACACATTACCATTGCTTTTGCAAATCAATTAGTGTGGAATATATCCAATGCAACTACATTATTGAAAGAAAAATACAATAACGAAATTCCATCAATGATCAGTTTAACTACAGGACCCAGTAGAACAGCCGATATTGAAAAAACATTAGTAGTAGGCGTACATGGCCCAAAAGAAGTTTATGTTTTTTTAATCGATAAAAACTGGAAAAAATAAAAAAATATATCATTTTATACAAGGATTTGAGGCAACTCAAATCCTTTTTTATTTTATTGATGTGCCTAAATATTCTATCTAATTTTAGGACTATGAAAGTTAATTCTGAAATATCAAAAAATAATAAATCCACAATTTACTTTATCTTTGAAATATGAAAAAAAGATTGTTGTTATTGTTTATTTGCATCCCATTTTTATCCTTTGCACATGGTTTTGATGAATTAGAAATTGGTATTGTTGCAAAAGGTGTTAACCTATCAGGAACCTTAACCATGCCTGCTCATGCCAATGCCACGATACCATTAGTAATAATTATTGCAGGCAGTGGTCCTACAGATAGAGATTGCAATGGTCAAGGTTTTAAAAGTGACGCCTATAAAAAGATGGCAACACAATTTGCCTTAAATGGAATTGCAACATATCGATATGATAAACGAGGAATTGGAAAGAGTGCCGTTGAAAATATGAAGGAAGAAGACATAAATTTTGAGGTGATGATTGCTGATGCAAAAGCTGTTATTTCTCAATTTGAAAAAGATTCTCGGTTTAGTAAAATTACGGTAGCTGGTCACAGCGAAGGCTCATTGGTAGGCATGATAGCTGTTACTGAAAATCAAAAATATATTTCCATTGCTGGGAGTGGCTTTCCCATTTCAGAAATACTAAAAGAACAATTAAAAGACAAATTAGGCACTATGAAAAAAGATGCTTTTGCAAAAATAGACAGTTTACAAAAAGGCAAAACCGTAGCGAATGATTTGCGTGGCTTAGAATCCTTGTTTAGACCCAGTGTGCAACCATTTTTAAAATCATGGATGGCATTAAATCCTACATCAGAAATTAAAAAATTAAAATGCCCTATTCTCATTGTAAATGGAACACATGACTTGCAAGTAAATGAAAAAAATGCGGTTGCTTTGAGTAATGCTAACCCACATTCTAAATTGGTTTTAATTCCTAATATGAATCATTTATTGACAGAAATAGAATCAGACAAAGCAGAAGATAATTATGCTTCATACCAAAAACCTGAATTGCCCATTTCTAAAAAAATGATGGATGAACTAATTTTGTTTATTTTAAAATAATATGATTTTAAACTTTAAGAATATGTTTAGATGATTCAGAATCTTAAATATTTAGAATATACTTCCTAATATTGCACTTAAATGAAGATTTTTTTTACAAAGATTATATTTGTACTTTCCTTGAGCACTCTTTTTTACGCATGTGCTAATATTTCTGCACCCACAGGTGGAGCAAAAGATGTGACTGCGCCCAAGTTGAGAAATCGAACAATCAAAGATTCATTATTGAATTATACAGGTGGGAAAATACAATTTGAGTTTGATGAATTTATCCAATTAAAAGATATTCAAAATCAATTGGTCGTAACCCCTTTGCTAAAAACAAAACCTTCAGTTACAAGTCATAAAAAAACGGCTACAATTTATTTATCCGATTCCTTATTAGAAAAAAATACAACCTATCAAATTTCCTTGGGTACAGCCATTCAGGACTTACATGAAGGCAATGCTGCCAATAATATTGGATTTACTTTTTCAACAGGAAGTTATTTTGACTCCTTGAGCCTAAAGGGCAATGTTATAGATGCTTTCACAGGTAAAGCAGACACGGCAGCTTGGGTATTGCTTTATCCAAGTGTTAAAGCAGATTCTGCAATAATTAAAGAACAACCTATGTATGTTCAAAAAGCTACCTCTGGTGAATTTCAATTTAATAATTTGCCCAATAGAGATTTCAAACTATTTGCATTGCACGATGTAAATAATAATTTTAAATATGATGCGGTTGGAGAAAAAATTGGTTTTTCGAATGTGGTTATCAATCCTGCTGATTCTACCTTAAAAATTAAACTGTATACCTTTTTAGAAAAAACAAATGCGGATACTTCGACTAAAAACAAAATAAGAGGAATGATTGAAAAACCTGCTGTTGCAAATAGTTTAACCTACATGGTCATGGTAGATACATTAAACAAAACTAAACGCACATTTGGAATAACGGATACTTTAAAAATTACCCTTTCTTCTTCTGTTCAAAAAATTGACCAAACAAAAATCAGATTATATCAAGGCGACATTTTAGATGAATCTATATTTGTAGCGTTAGACTCCACTAAAAAAATGATTCGTATAAAAGCGGATTGGACAGAAGATGCAGCTTACAAATTAGCCTTGCAAAAAGGATTTGCTTATGATAGTTTAAACAAAACGTCTGCTGGTGAGTTTTTATTTAAAACAAAACGTCTAAGCGATTATGGCATTTTAACAATCAAACATAGATTTGATAAAAATAACATTGTAGAAGTTTTATTGAATGATAAAGTTATACAACGAAAAAATATGATGGATACAGTTTCTACATTCACCTTATTAAATCCAGGAAACTATCAAATCAGGATTTTACATGATGAAAATGGAAATGGTGTTTGGGATAATGGTTCATTATTTCCTATAAAAAATCAACCTGAAATTGCAGCATTTTTTCCGAATGAAATAACGATAAAAGTAAATTGGGAAAACAAAATTGATTTGCGTTTGAGTGAATCAAAAAAGCCTCGAATTTCTTCAGAAAAAAAATAATATGCAAAGCATTAGTGCCGATAAAATATTTGATGGTCATCAGTTTCTTGAAGCACATTTAGCAATAGAAATTGATGAGACTGGAAAAATAATTTCTATTCATCTAAAAAATGAAAACACGATTCATTACGAAGGAATGTTGATGCCAGGCATGATAAATTGTCATTGTCATTTGGAACTTTCACATTTAAAAAATGAATTGCCAGAAAAAACTGGTTTATTAGGTTTTATAAAAAATATTGTATCAAAACGCACTCTTTTTTCTCCAGCATTTATTCATGAAAAAATAATTGAAGCTGAAACAGAAATGATTCAAAATGGGATTGTAGCTGTTGGAGACATTAGCAATGGTTTAGATACTTTAGCGATTAAAAATCAACAAAATATTTATTATCACACGTTTGTAGAATGTTTTGGATTAGATGAAAATTACGCATCAACGATTATTGATAAAGCAAAATCGATTAAAAATGCATTTGAAAAATACTCAAATGCATCCGTTGTTTTGCATGCTCCATATTCAGTCACTGAAAAACTAATTGAAGAAATAACAAATGAATCAGCACAAAAAATAAGCACGATTCATAATCAAGAAACAGCAAGTGAAAATGAATTATTTGAATATGGTACAGGGGCAATGAAAACTTTTTTTAGGCAAGCATTCCCAATAACTCCCGAATGGCATGCAACACAAAAATCTTCCCTACAAAATTATTTTTCGACATTCAAAAATTTTAAAAATTCAATTTTAGTACACAATACCTTTACTTCAAAAGAAGATATTAATTTTACTAAAAGTATCGATACTAATACTTTTTGGTGCATTTGCCCTAATGCAAATTTATACATTGAAAACACATTGCCAAATGCTGCTTTATTATATTATGAAAATTGTCAAGTCGTTTTTGGAACCGATAGTTTAGCATCCAACCACTCATTGAATATTTATGAAGAAATGAAAATCATTCAACAACATTTTCCTCAAATACCATTTGAAAAACTATTGCAAAGTATTACCGCTGTTGGTGCTAAAGCATTAGGCATTGAAGAAAAATTTGGCAGTTTTGAAGTTGGTAAAAAACCAGGAATTGTATTGATTAAAAATGATAATGAAATTTCTGTAATCAAATAACTGAGATCCAAAAAACCTCCAACCAAGATCTTTTTTAAAAGTGTAATTTTTTCATATTCCAACCATGTTGTTGGCAATATTTTAAAAAATTTGGCAACACAAATTCTAATCTGCCAAACGCTTTTTCGCTGTCATGAAAAACGATAATAGAGCCAGGCTTTGTTGTTGAAATTACATTTCCCAAACAATCTGTGGGTGCTAACTCTGTATCGAAATCGCCACTTAACACATCCCACATAATTATTTGACTTTTAGGTAGCATGCGTTTAATACCATTTGCTTGTGCCAATGTAATTCTTCCATAAGGTGGACGAAACATATTCGAGTCGATCACTTCATTAGCTGTTTTTATATTTTTGAAATACATGGCATTTGAAACTTTCCAACCGTTATAATGATTGTGCGTATGGTTACCCACACTGTGTCCTTCATCAAGTATTTGTTGATAAACTTCGGGATATTCAACTACATTTTTCCCAAGACAAAAAAACGTTGCTTTGGCATTATATTTTTTTAATTGGCCTAAAACCCACGGCGTAATTACGGGGTGTGGACCATCGTCAAACGTAACATATACACTGTTTGCATGCTCTGTTACATGCCAAATACAACGATTGTAAATCGCTTTAAAAATAGTAGGTGTTTTAATTAAATAGTTTTTCATTTCGAGCTAAGGGATAGCTTGTTATTTTTACTATATGTTTCTTAAACGAATCACTATTTATTTGGGTAAAAATAGTTATTGAACAACCAATAAACCCAATTAAAAATAATATAGTTCTCATAATATATATTGCAAATATATGAAAGAGATATCAGTTCAAGGTAGCAAGTTATTTATGTTTTTAAAATTTCTCCACAACCCAATTTTATTTTATATATGCTTATTTAGTTAAAAAAAAAACCCTAAAAGGGCTTTTACTAAGTTTTTATATTTTCAATTAATCGTTATAAACTTTTACAACACACACAAATGGTTGAATTTTTTTTACTTGATTCGATCTTGAATCTGATTTTAATTGATTAGAGGCAATTTCATTGCTGTTAAAATCTTTCGGTAATTTTTTTATTAAATTTAATAATGCTTTAGATTTAATAGCAAAAGTAATACCTTCAGAATGAGACAATTTATCTGAAATAATTCCTACAATATTACCCAATTCATCAACAATTGGTGAGCCACTCATTCCTGATGAAGATGGCAACTCTAATTGGTAGTGACTGCTGTCTCCTTCAAAACCTGTTGTTGAACTGATATAGCCTTCATTGTATACAATGTCTTCTTTTGGAAAACCAAGCGAAAAAATTCGTTGTGCAATTGAAGGGTTCGATTTTTTAATAGAGTAAGGTATTTTAGCTTCAAACTTAAAATCTGATTCTGTAATTTTTAATATTGCTAAATCATGTTCAGCATCTGTAAGCACTACCTCAGTTTGATGCCCTACATTGTCTGCCGTAAATGTAAAAATTTTAGAATATCCATCAACAACGTGGAAATTCGTAACAATATAGCCATTTTGGGTTAACGCAAAACTAGTTCCAGTGTATTTAGAAGGTCCTTCTGGTACCGGAGCTACCTTTTTCTTTACTTTAGCAATTTCATTTTTAATTTTTTTTTGCTCTTTCTCAATATTATTAATATACCCTTTCAATTGAATAACAGAATTTCTATTATCTCTTTGGTAAACATTTCGAGCAACCATAAACGTTAAAGTGGATGCCATAAAAGCTACTGAGGCAGCTACTGATGCTGTTTTCCAATATTTATTAATATGTAATTTCAAATGGTTAAGCACTGCATCCGTATGGCTACGAGAACTCGAGTGAATGTGGTCTAGTGTAGAATGTATGAAATCACGATCTTGCATGTGCTCAAAAGAAAGCATCAATGTTTTATGTTCATGCACAGCACTTTTCAACGCAGGATTTTTTTCAACTTCCATTTCGTAGAAAAGTTTCTCTCTATCATCCATTAAATCTAGACAATATTTTTCGATTAGTTCGTATGTATTAATAGGTCCGTTCATTTAAAAATTCGTTTTCATTTTTATTAAAAAACAATTTTCTCAATCGATTGAGGCATTTATATTTTTGTGTTTTAGCATTGTCGGTGTTTGTGTATCCAAAATTGATCGCAATTTCTTGCATACTTTTATTCTCTACATAAAATGCTTTTAATAGTGTGTTGCAAGGCTCACCAATTTTTATAAAGCAATCTTGAAGTTTGGTAACATTGTTTTCAAATTCATGAAAATGAGTAATGTCACTATCCACAGCAACCGATTCTTCCATATCGTCGTAAAGAACAGATACTGATTGTCGTTTGTTTTTAGAAAGTTTTTTCAACCAAAGATTTTTTGCCACAGAAACTATGTAGGTAGAAAGCTGACAACTTAAATGCAAGTCGTCTGCCTTTGCTTTTTCATAAACAATGGTTACACTGTCTTGAAAAATATCATAGGCATCATCTACCGATCCATTCATTTTAAAAACCATTTTTTCGATTGTAGGATAAAATGATTTATAAATATATTGGATAGCTTTTGTGTCACCAAATGCCAAAGAACTAATTAAAGACTCATCACTCATGTTAAATTGAGAATTGCTACTCATTAATACCGTTTATTCTATTTAGTAACCCAAAAGTCCAACATTTTTTTGACATTTAATATAATGATATATATTAATGCTAATTTTTATGCTTTTTTTAGCTTTTCATAAAATAAATATATACATATTTTTTACTTACAATTCAATGAATACGGGATTTTATATATTATTAAAAAAAATATTCAACTATTTTTAAAAATGATGGGTTACCTTTTTACTGTTTGGGTATTAATATACATAACAATTAAAAATAATAAAAATGAAAAATTTAGTAAAAGTATCAATTTTCGCATTAGCATTAGGTTTCTTCGCATCATGTACTGAAACTGCTGAAACTCCAGCTCCTGAAACAACTCCAGCAACAGAAGTTGCTGCTCCAGCTACAATGGATTCAGCTGCTGCTACAACTGCACCAGCAACTACAGAAGCTACAACTGCTCCTGCTACAACTGATTCAGCTGCACACTAATATTATTTAGCGTAAAAGTAAAAATACAAACCGTCATTCGTGACGGTTTTTATTTTTTAACGAAAAACTGAAGAAAATATTTTTTACTTAAGTAAAAAACATTACTTTTGCAATCCAATTTTTAGCTACTCCTTAAAAAGAGTATCCAACATAGTTGCTAAAATTGGATTTTTATTAATTATTTAAAAACAAATACTATAAACATGAGCAGTTACGAACTGATGGTCATTTTTACGCCAGTATTATCAAACGAAGAGTTTAAGGCGTCGACTAAAAAATTAAAACAATTCATTACAGACAATGAAGGTGAAATCGTAGGAGAAGATGCATGGGGGTTAAAATCTTTTGCATATCCTATTGACAAGAAAACAACTGGATTATACCACATTATGGAGTATAAAGCAGCTACTTCTTTAAATGCAAAATTCCAAATTCAAATGAACCGTGATGAGTCTATCATGCGTTTCATGATTACTAGCTTGGATAAACATGCAGTAGCATACAATGCGCGTAAAAGAAGCGGAGAAAAGACAGTAAAACCTATTGCTAACACAGAAAAAGAAGAAGCATAATCATGGCAAAAACAGATATAAAATATTTAACGAGCAATCGTGTAGAAATTAGACCAAAAAAATATTGCCGTTTCAAGAAAATGGGCATTCATTATATTGATTATAAAGATCCAGAATTTTTGAAAAGATTTTTGAACGAACAAGGTAAAATTTTACCTCGTCGTATCACGGGTAATTCAATGAAATTTCAACGTAAAGTTGCTGTAGCGATTAAAAAATCACGTCAGATGGCTATTTTACCATTCGTAACTGACCTTTTAAAATAAAATTATCATGCAAGTAATATTAATTAAAGATATAGACAATTTGGGAGCTACTCATGAAGTAGTGTCAGTTCGCCCTGGTTACGCGCGTAACTTTTTAATCCCTCAAAAATTTGCAATTGAAGCATCTCCTTCTAACTTAAAAATTGCGAACGAAAAAGCGAAAGTAAAAGTTAAAAAAGAAGCTGCATTATTAAGTGAAATTAATAAAGTAACTGATGTATTAAAAGCATCTCCAGTAAAAGTAGGTGCCAAAACAGGTACTTCTGGAAAAATATTTGGTTCAGTTACCTCTATTCAAATTGCTCGTGCAATTAAAGAACAAAAAGGATATGAAATTGACAGAAAACGTATTTCTATTACTGAAGAAGTAAAAGAAGTTGGAACGCATAAAGCAACAATTGATTTCGGTAATGCAAACATTATAGAAATTGAATTTGAAGTAGCAGGAGAATAATTTTCCATTCTTAACAAAATAAATTAAAGCTCGATTCATTCAATCGAGCTTTTTTATTATATTTACATTTAGAATTTTACATTTTTATTATATAAACATTTTAATACCCAAACAATGATTAAAAAATTATTTTTATCGTTTATCTTTTTGTCTTTATTATCACTAAGCACGAATGCTCAGTATTGTTTCCCAACTTTTACAAATGCTTGTACTTCTAATGATTTTATAAATAATTTTTCTACCACTGGAGGTATCACCAATATCACCAATAATGCAACTGGTTGTAATGGAAGTTTACCTAATAATTATGTATTTAACAGTTCTATGGTAGTTTCTCAAATTCAAGGGCTGCAATTTAATTTTTCTGTACAAGCAGGAACCACTTGGAGTCAAGGATTTCGAATTTGGATTGATTGGAATCAAGATTTAGATTTTGCTGATCCAAGTGAGGATGTTTTCGTGTCCCCTGCTACTGGCACAACAGCTCAAACAGGTACTGTAAATGTGCCTATGTGGGCTGTACCTGGTCCTACAAGAATGAGGGTTCTATGCAGATTCGCAAATATTCCTGCGATTACTGACTATTGTGGTACTACGTTTTCGTTCGGAGAATGTGAAGATTATGTAGTCAATGTTATTGCAGCAACCCCTTGCACAGGAACACCTAATGCAGGTTCTGCAACGCCTGCATCATCAACTTTATGTGCAGGTCAAACATTAAACATAGGAACAGCAGGAGCTACCTACCAAGGAAATATGAGTTATCAATGGCAGCAATCTAGCAATGGAGGAGGAACATGGTCTAATGCAGTAGGAGGAAGTGGCGCAACATCACCTTTCTTTCAAACACCAACTTTATCAAATTCTATCTTATATCGTATTATTTTTACGTGCAATGGTAGTGGCTTGTCAGATACTTCAAGCACATCATCCATTACGATTACAGGTCCAACTTATGCCACTATTCCATTTTTAGAAAATTTTGAAATTTGGGATAATTATTGCAATACCAATGATGTTCCTAAAGCAACATCTGCTCTTAATTATAGCAGCTCCCCCTCTACTGGCAACAATTCGTGGAGAAGAAACGATCAGGGAGCAAGTGCAGCTTGGAGTAACATTTCACAAGCTAACTATATTCCTGGAAGTACACTTGGACAATACTCTGCCAGATTTCATTCTTCAAATACATCTTCTAATGGCAACTTAGATTTATACCTAGATTTAAGTCAACAACTCGGAAATAAAACATTGTTTTTTGATTACATAAATAATAATTCTAACGGAGGAACTGATAATCTTGAAGTTTTATTATCACAAGATGGAGGACTTACATTTGCTTCTCAAGGAACGTACAACAATTCAATAACTTGGCAAAATTTTTCAGTATTTTTAAATTCAAATTCTCCTAATTCTGTTATTCGATTTAAAGCTTTTGGCGACTTTGGTGGTTGGTTTAGCGGATCAGATATTGGAATAGACAATATCTCTGTAGTTCCTGATTGTGCTGGAACTCCTGTAGCTGGCGTAATAGATAGCATTACAGCTTGTCCTAATGTTCCATTTAATTTAACCTTATCAGGTAGTTCATTAGCTGGAAGTATGACCTATACATGGGAAAGTTCAAATTCTTTGGCAGGTCCTTGGAGCTTAGTGAACATTACGGGTTCGCCAATGATAAATACCCAAATAGCTACACCGTCTTATTTTAGATGTATAGTTACTTGCTTTACTAGTAATTTAACGGATACTACAGCTCCATTTTTTGTTGATTTTGGTTCATTCTTTTTATGTTATTGCAACTCTCAATCTACTGCTTTAACCACATTGCAAAATATTGGAAATGTAACAATTAAAAATGCACAAAATGCAACCATATTAAATAATGGAATAGCTACTCCACTGCTTTCAAATCCAAGTTCTCTTCAATACTATACACCGTTTTATGCACTTGCGCCTACAAACATTTACAGAGATTCTACGTATGACATTTCAGTGACCGCTTTTTCGCAAGATGCTTTTTTTGACAATGGATATTCAAATATCTACATAGATTTTAACAGAGATGGTAGTTTTGATCCTATTTTAGAATTAGCTGCTGGAGGAGTAGTAAACAGCCCTAGTAATCAAATGTTAAGCAATTTTACAGTACCTAATAATGCTCAAATTGGCATTACAGGTATGCGAGTTGTTTATTTGGATTCATTTGGTGTGGTTAGCTCTTCTGCGCTAAGTCCATGTGGACCTTACATGAATGGTGAAACTGAAGATTATTTAGTTAATATTTCTTTAGCCCCTTGTAAAACTCCACCAAATGCAGGAACTGCTATTGTTGATGACCCAATTACTTGTCCAGGTTATTCTGTTTTTTTAACAGATACCACACATGATTTAATCTTTGCAGGATTAACCTTTAATTGGCAAGTTTCTACTGATGGGTTTAATTATAATGACATCCCAGGAGCTATTTTTGACACATTGACCTATATTGTGAACTCAAATACTTGGTTCAGATTTAGAACAACTTGTAATGGTACTTCTAATGGATATTCCAATGCAACTACAGTTACAATGAGTCCACCATTTGCATGTTATGGGAATAGTCAAGCAATTGGAGGTATTATAGATTCTAGCGACATAGGAGCTTTCATGATAAAAGATTATTCAACCAATAATAATATTTATGCATTTGTTACCGGTGGCCCCCATTTAAATAACCCTTTGTCAATTAAAAAAAGAAGTGATTATACAAGTTTTAGTGCTATGGAGTTATATACAGACAGTACTTATAAAATGGCTGTTTATCATATCATGAAAAGTTTAAATCATGCAGATGCGAAAGTTACTATTTTCATAGATTACAATAATAATCAACTATATGACATTCCTGTGGAAAGAGTATTTTCAGGCATAGCAGATGTAAATAATTTTTATTTAATTTCTCAAATTAAAACGGCAGTAAGTCCTGCAATCAATGTAGCAACTGGTTTAAGGGTAATTTTAAATAATAACTTAAACAGCAATACAGCATCAGATAATGGTATTGGAACATACACATCTGGTGAAACAGAAGATTATTTAGTTAAATTTAAATTGAAACCTTTAAATCCAAGCGGTTTAGACAACTTTAATTTCATTCAAGAAATTGGTGTATTTCCAAATCCTGCTACAAACAAAGTATTTGTAGGTTTTAAAACAATTGAAAATACAGACACTAAAATTACAATTCTATCTTTAACAGGAGCCACTTTATTAGAAAAACAATATAAAAATATTAATGGGAATTTTGTAACAGAAATTGATCTAAGTAATTTTGCTAAAGGAACCTATTTTATTCAAATAAATGCTGATAAAGGTAAATATGTTAGAAAATTAATTATTGAATAAATGATTAATTACATGTTGAAAATATAAAAAGAGTGGAGTTATTCCACTCTTTTTTATTGAATACAAATAAGTATAAAATATTTTATTATCAAAACGAGAAAGTATCTTTACCAAGTTTTACAAAATGGATAAGAAAATTTTATTAAGAGCATATAGAACAATGATGACAGCTAAAGCAATGGCTGACATTTATGAAGAAAACAGAGCTATTTGCAAATATGTACACAGTACTTCAAAAGGACATGAAGCAATTCAGTTAGCACTTGGGTTTCAACTAAAATCTTTCGATTGGGTTAGCCCATACTATCGGGATGAAAGTTTAATGCTGGGTATGGGATGGAGACCTTATGAAATGATGTTACAGCTTTTAGCCAAAGCAGATGACCCATTTACAGGGGGTAGAGAATATTACAATCATCCTAATAGCAGAAGAGAAAACTATCCAAAAATTATTCATCAAAGTAGTGCAACGGGTATGCAAGCAATCCCTACAACAGGTGTTGCACAAGGAATACAGTATCTTGAAAAGATGTCAGCTATCAGATTTCAGCTATCAGAAAATACAGATATACATAGAACCGACAACCGACAACCGACAACCGACAACCCTGTAGTAGTTTGCTGTTTTGGAGATGGAAGTATTACAGAAGGAGAAGTAAGTGAAGCGTTTTCATTTGCTGCTTTAAAGCAATTACCTATTATTTATTTAGTAGAAGATAATGATTGGGGCATTAGTGTTAGCAGTGATGAAGCACGAACAAATAATGCTTATGAATATATAGCCGGATTTAAAGGAATTGAGCGCATTCAAGTGGATGGTTCAGATTTTGAAAAAAGCTATGCTTGTATTGAAAATGCCATTCATTATGTTAGAGAAAATCGAAAACCCATTTTAATTCATGCAAAAGTTCCTTTATTAGGGCATCATACAAGTGGAGTGCGCAAAGAGTGGTATAGAAACGAAGAGGATTTGGCGAAACATGAAAAAGACAATCCGATTACAAAACTACAGCATGAATTATTGAGAAAAGGTATTTCTATAGAAGATTTAAAAACGATTGAAGCTGAAGAAAAAACGTTTATTGAACGAGAATTTCAAGAAGCCGTTAATGCTGCTGAACCTGATCCGTTAACCGTTTCGGATTATATTTTTGTAGAAACACCAATTAAAGAAGAACAAGGAGTTCGTTCACCTGTAGGTGGAGAAAAAGTGATGATGGTAGACGCAGCTTTACATGCTGTTGAAGAATTGATGAGGGATTATCCTGAATGTTTATTTTATGGTCAAGATGTAGGTAAAAGATTAGGAGGTGTATTTAGAGAAGCTGCTACATTGGCTGATAAATTTGGAGATGATAGAGTATTTAATACTGCTATTCAAGAGGCTTATATTATTGGTAGCACCATTGGATTAAGTGCAGTAGGTTTAAAACCATTTGTAGAGGTTCAATTTGCAGATTATATATATCCCGGAATAAATCAATTAGTGACTGAGATTTCAAAATCGTGTTATTTAAGTTGTGGTAAATTTCCAGTGAGTATGGTCCTTCGTGTACCTATTGGTGCTTATGGTGGCGGTGGTCCTTATCACAGTGGCAGTGTAGAAAGCATTTTAGCAAATATTAAAGGGATTAAGGTTTGTTATCCGAGCAATGCAGCTGATTTAAAAGGATTATTAAAAGCGGCTTATCATGACCCTAATCCTGTAGTAATGCTTGAACACAAAGGCTTATATTGGAGTAAAGTTCCTGGCACTGAAGAGGCTAAATCAATTGAACCCGATAAAGATTATATTTTACCATTAGGAAAAGGATTAAGTATTTTGCAAGCTAGCGAAGAGAATATTCAAAATGGCGAAAGTTTATGCATAATAACTTATGGAATGGGCGTTCATTGGGCAAAAAATGCAGCTCAACAATTTCCAAATGCTGTTGAAATTATTGACATCAGAACTATATTCCCGTTAGATGAAGCGTTAATTTTTGCTACAGTAAAACGGCATGGAAAATGTATTGTATTAACGGAAGAACAATTACGAAATTCATTTGCCGAAGCAGTCGCTTGTAGAATTCAACAAGACTGTTTTTATCATTTAGATGCACCCGTAAAAACAATAGGTGCTTTAAATTTGCCTGCTGTTCCAATGAATGTGGCACTTGAACAAGCTATGTTGCCTAATGCGGATAAAGTTGCAAAAGCAATTGGTGATTTGTTAGCGTATTAATTTTTTTGTTTTTCATATATTCTATAAAATGTATTGATAGGATAATTAACCGTTTTTCATAACTATTTGAAGTTATTAGTGATAACTTTATAGAATGAAATTATCACTCAATTTTTTGTCAATAATTTTAATAAGTCTATTATTTACAAACTGCACAAATGCTCAAAAAAATACAATGGAAAATAAATATTATTCAAAAACTGACACAACTAAAATTACTATTTCCAACGAAGATTGGAAAAAATCCTTAGATGCTGAAACCTATAATATTGCTCGTGAAAAAGGAACAGAATATGCTTTTTCAGGAAAGTTTTGGAATCATCAAGAAGAAGGTTTGTATCGTTGTAAAGCTTGCGGCAATTCACTTTTTCGTTCAAATGGAAAATTTGAAAGCAGCTGTGGCTGGCCAAGTTTTTTTGAACCCCTTACCCCAACAAGTGTAAAGTATGCCAATGATAACGCGCATGGAATGCAACGTGTAGAAGTCATGTGTGGTAGATGCGATGCGCACTTAGGACATATATTTGATGATGGCCCTGCTCCTACATACAAGCGTTATTGCATCAACTCTGTAATTTTAGATTTCGAAAAAAAGTAATCATTTAGTTAGTAAAAGTATTTAGTCGAACTAAAGTTAAACTTCTAAAACCACTCAACTTCTAAACTAAAAATAAAATGAAACAACATATTTTAATTATAGCAGCCCTTTTATTTTCACTTTCAAGTTGTGGTAACAGTGAAGCTAATTTACAAAACGAAACAGTTTTTAAAAATATGAATACAACTAATAATTCAACGAATAAAATGATAGATACATTAACGATTGGTGGAGGGTGTTTTTGGTGTGTAGAAGCCCAATTGCAACAATTAAATGGCGTATTAACTGTAACATCAGGATATGCAGGTGGTAATAGCAAAAATCCAACTTATAAAGAAGTTTGTACAGGATTGACAGGGCATGCTGAAGTTATTCAAGTAACTTTTGACAACTCAATAATATCCTTAGATGAAATGTTGTCCGCATTTTGGCAGGCACATGACCCAACTCAATTAAACAGACAAGGAAATGATGTAGGTACACAATATCGTTCAGTTATTTTTTATAGAAACGATGAACAAAAGAAAATTGCGGAAGATTACAAGAAAAAATTAAATGATGAAAAAGTTTATGACAAACCTGTCGTTACAGAAATTTCGCAATTAACTACATTTTATTCGGGAGAAGAATATCATCAAAATTACTATAATCAAAATGCTAGTCAGGGATATTGCCAATTTGTAATCGCTCCTAAATTAGATAAATTTAAAAAGGTATTTAAAGACAAACTGAAAAAATAAATTTGGTATTAAATAGTCGACCGTTTGCTACTATACAATCATCAATTTATACATACCTTCGCAACACTTTATGAATTTGCAATATTTGCAGGATTTATACGCACAACATCCCTGTCTGAAAAATTTGACAGATGAAATCGTATTGCCTCAACCCAAAATAATTTCGCTTAAAAATAGTTTAGCGTCTTCTTTTTCTTTTATAGCGACCAGTGTTTTTAAACAACTCGATATTAATCATGTTTTTATTTTAGATGATAAAGAAAGTGCTGCTTATTTTCACAACGATTTTGAAACAATTAGTCATGCATTAGATGTTTGTTTGTTTCCTGATTCCTATAAAAAATCGGGAACGGTGGGCGAACTCAATAGCAGTCATGTGATGCTTCGAGCAGAAACATTAATGAAATTTAATGTGGATCATCCTAAACGCAAAGTGCTCATTACGTATCCAGAAGCTTTGGTAGAGAAAGTAATTAATTCAACTACATTTTCTAAAAACACGATTTATATTAAACAAAGTCAAAAATTAGATACTGATTTTTTATTTGAGTTTTTGGTTGATATGGGATTTAGCAAAGTTGATTTTGTTTTCGAGCCAGGGCAATTTGCTATCAGAGGTGGAATCATCGATATTTATAGTTTTGGAAATGAAAATCCCTATCGGGTAGAGTTGTTCGATGATGAAGTGGACACTATCCGTATTTTTAATCCTGAAACACAATTGTCTGAGCGAAAGTTATTGCAAGTTACGATTATCCCAAATATTGAAACGCATTTTGAAACACAAGAAAAAATTTCACTGTTTGAATTTTTACCAGAAAATACTATTTTTTGGATTCGGGATACAGAACATACTATTGAACGCATCAAGAAATTAGAAGCTTATGTTGCAGACAAAGGAACGATTGTTGTTTTAAATGAAAAAGAAGATGAAATCAAAATTACAGCTAATGATTTTACATCTGTAGAAAAAATCATTTCTTCCTTAAAAGAAAAAACAATAGTCGAATTTTCAAAAGGTTTTGCCTCTGAAAATTTGGAAATGCCTATTCATAAAGAACTGCAATTTCATACAAAAGAACAGCCTTCATTTAATCGGAATTTTGAATTACTGATTAAAGATTTACAAGACAAAACTGCCGAACATTTTACTATTTTTATTTTCTCCGAAAATCCAAAACAACTGGAACGGTTACGAAGCATTTTTGAAGAATTAAAAGCAAATATTTTATTTACTCCAATTCCTATTTCTATTGCTCAAGGATTTATAGACAGTGATTTGAAAGTGGTTTGTTACACCGACCATCAAATTTTTCAACGCTACCATAAATACAAAATGAAGCAGGCCTACTCACAAGGGAAAGCCTTGAGTTTGCGTACGTTGAGAGAATTGCAACCAGGCGATTTTATTGCGCACATTGATCATGGAATTGGGCGTTATTCTGGCTTACAAAAAATAGATGTAAATGGTGTGATGCAAGAAGCTGTTCGAATTATTTATAGAGATAATGATGTTCTGTATGTCAATATTAACTCCTTACATAAAATCACAAAATATACCGGCAAAGATGGTACTGAGCCTAAAATGCATAAAATTGGTAGTGGCGTTTGGGAAAAATTAAAAAATAAAACCAAGAAACAAGTCAAAGACATAGCCTCTGATTTAATAAAATTATATGCCGAACGAAAAGCCTCTAAAGGTTTTCAGTTTTCGCCAGATTCTTATATGCAAACGGAGTTGGAAGCATCATTTATGTATGAAGATACTCCAGACCAATATAAGGCAGTTGTAGATGTAAAAAAAGACATGGAAAGCGAATCACCCATGGATAGATTAGTTTGTGGAGATGTAGGATTTGGAAAAACAGAAGTAGCTATTCGGGCTGCTTTTAAAAGTATTGTAGATGGTAAGCAAGCTGTAATTTTAGTGCCTACTACTATCCTAGCCTATCAACATTACCAAAATTTAAAAGAACGTTTAAAAGATTTTCCTTGCACAGTTGATTATTTGAATCGGTTTAAATCTGCCAAAGAAAAAAAGGAAACACTCGTTCGATTACAAGAAGGAAAAATTGATATCATTATTGGTACACATGCCTTGCTTGGAAAAGATGTAAAATATAAAGATTTAGGGCTTTTAATTATTGATGAAGAACAAAAATTTGGGGTTGGTGCAAAAGAAAAAATTAGAGGTATAAAAGCCAATGTAGATACGCTCACATTAACAGCAACTCCAATTCCTAGAACCCTTCAATTTTCATTAATGGGTGCAAGAGATTTATCCATCATCAACACGCCTCCACCCAACAGACAACCTGTGCATACTGAATTAGCCATGTTTGACGACAAGCTTATTCAAGAAGCAATCTATTATGAAACAGAACGAGGTGGGCAAGTATTTTTTGTACATAATCGGGTGCAAGGTTTGCCTGAAATGAAAGCAAGAATTCAGGCATTGTGCCCCGATATTAGTATTGGTATGGCGCACGGCCAATTGGAAGGTGATGAATTAGAAGAAACCATTTTGGATTTTATGGCGCATAAATACGACGTGCTGGTAAGTACGAATATTGTAGAAAGTGGCGTTGATATTGCCAATGCAAATACCATGATTATTAACAATGCGCATCAATTTGGATTGAGTGATTTACATCAATTAAGAGGACGAGTTGGAAGAAGTAATAAAAAAGCATTTTGCTATTTATTAGCGCCATCATTGGCATTGCTTCCTTCTGATTCTAAAAAGCGTTTACAAACTATTGAACAGTTTAGTGAATTGGGAAGTGGTTTTCAAATATCAATGAAAGATTTAGACATTCGAGGTGCAGGAAACATGTTGGGTGGTGAGCAAAGTGGATTCATTACTGACATTGGTTTTGAAATGTATCAGAAAATATTAAATGAAGCCATTCGTGAATTGAAACATACTGATTTTAAAGATGTTTTTAAAGATCAAATTTTAGATAAAGAAGATTATGTTGGTGAATGCAATGTAGATACTGATTTAGAAATTCTCATTCCTGATTCTTATGTAGAAAGTATTGCAGAACGCCTGTCGCTTTATACGCAATTAGATGATTGTTCAACAGATGAAGAATTAGAACGATTCAGAAATTCGATGATAGACCGTTTTGGTCCGATTCCTAAACCAGTAGATGATTTATTTATAGCATTAAAAGTGCGTTGGTTGGGCAAAGAAATCGGTTTTGAAAAAGTGATGTTGAAAAACACTCAATTGCGTTTATATTTTGTTTCGAACCCAGATTCTCCTTATTTTGAAAGCGATACATTTAAACATATTTTAGAGGTCATTCAGTTTCAAATTAAAGGTGCTAGATTGAAAAATGTGGGTACTAATTTTATGTTAATCGTTGATAAAATAAATTCGATAACTGAATTGGAAAGTTTATTGAGAAGAATGGTGAAGCCAATTGTGTTGCCCGATCAATAGCTTCAAAATTGCTATTACGCTTGTTCAACATTTTTTTCATTACTTTTACCACATGAAAATTGCGATCATCGGATACGGAAAAATGGGTAAAGCCATCGAAGAAATTGCTATTAGCAAAGGACATGAAATAGTACTAAAAATAAATTCCCAAAACATAGAAGAATTCACCAAAGAAAATCTTCAAAAAGCAGATGTTTGCATTGAATTTACAACGCCACATACCGCATTTGAAAACGTACAAAAATGTTTACAAGCAGGAGTTCCAACGATTTGTGGCAGTACAGCTTGGCTTGAAAAATTAGATGAAGCAAAACTAATAGCAATAGATAATAATACTGCATTTTTATATGCAAGCAATTTTAGTATTGGCGTAAATTTATTTTTCAAAATTAATAAAATGGTGGCAGCCATTATGCAAAAACATCCTGAATATCAAGTGTCGATGGAAGAAATTCATCACACGCATAAAAAAGATGCACCCAGTGGAACTGCTGTTACGTTAGCCGAAGGCGTTCTAGAAAACTATACATCTAAAAACAAATGGGTGAATGAAGCTACAACACAAGAAAACGAATTGAGCATCATTTCAAAACGTATTGACCCAGCACCTGGTACGCATACCATTTTATATCAATCTAAAATTGATGAAATTAGTATAAATCACACAGCTCATAGTCGTATAGGCTTTGCCAGTGGCTCGGTTTTAGCTGCTGAATTCCTTCATACTAAAAAAGGAATATTTACCATGAATGATGTGTTGAGTTTGTAGTTTTACTCTTCACAATAATTTAGAATAGCATCAATTTCTTCATTTGACAAATTGGGGAAACTAGTCATGGCTACACTCCCATTATTTTTATACACTTCTGAAGCATATTCATCTCCTGATTGAATTACTTTGGCAGAATTATGAACATAATCATATATCCATTGTTTATTAGGAACTCTTGCCAAGACTCCTTTTAATGCAGGTCCTGTCATTGATTTTGTAGGATGATGACACGAAGCACAATTGGTCTGAAATAATGCCTTCCCATCAATCACCAACATCGATTTTGCAGGAGTTTCAATAGCCGTTTTATCACCTTCAGATTCATTGGCACAAGCAAAAAAAGTGATGCTAAGGATAGCTATAAAAATTATGTTTTTCATCTGTTATTTTTTAATGATAAGTAACTTTTTTCTTCGTCAAAATGATGTTCAATATTCAAAAACCTTTCAGCTTCTTTAAGTCTTCTTGACTTCGTGGCAAAATTTTTATACCATTCCTAATACCATGTTCACTCTATCTATCGACTTTTCTTTTCCAATCATTTCTGCAATTTCAAACACACCTGGACCAAATTTTCCACCAACCAACATAATTCTGAAAGGCATTTGCAATTCGCCCATTTTAATATTTTTAGCAGTAGCCAATTCTTTAAAAATTATTTCTAATTCAACCGCATTCCAATTAGAGATAGTAGCACATTGGCTCATCAATTCATTAAAGAAAGCTGTTTTATCATCATTCCATTTTGGTTTAATGGCATCAATATCAAATAAGGTTGGTGTTTCAAAAAAGTAAACTGCTTGAGTATAAAAATCATTCAACAAAGTGCATCTATCTTTCACTGCATGAATCACTTTTAATAAGTAGGCATCATCATGTATTACAACCCCTTTTGTTTCTAATATTGGTTTAACTAATAGCATACATCGGTCATCAGAAATCGCTTTAACCCACTCATGATTAAACCATTTTGCTTTTTCGTAATCAAATTTTGCACCACCTTTATGTACTCGTTCCATAGAGAATTTATCAATCATCTCTTCCTTTGTAAAAAGCTCTTTTTCTTCGCCACTGTGCCATCCTAACATTGCCAATAAATTAATAAACGCTTCTGGCAAAAACCCTATTTCTTTAAACCCAATAGTCGTTTCATTTGTTTTAGGATCAAACCAATTCATTGCAAAAACAGGAAACCCAAGACGATCACCATCCCGTTTACTCAATTTTCCATTGCCATCTGGTTTCAATATCAATGGTAAATGTGCCCATTGAGGCATGTCATTTTTCCAACCTAAATAATCCCATAATTTAATATGAACAGGCGCACTTGGCAACCACTCTTCACCCCGAAAAGCATGGGTAATTTTCATTAAATAATCATCTACTACCACAGCCAAATGATAGGTTGGCATGCCATCGCCTTTTAATAAAACCTTATCATCCACCAAATTTGAGTCGTTACTAATTTCACCACGAACCATATCTGTAAACGAAATGGTTTCATTTGATGGCATTTTAATGCGCACCACAAAAGGCGTATTTTTTGCCAATAAATCATTTACTTCTTCTGTTGAAATCGTCAATGAATTTTTCATTTGCATACGAGTGCTGTGATCATATTGAGGCGACGGATTTTTTTCAGATTTCAACTCCGTTCTCATTTTTTCCAAATCTTCAGGTGTGTCGAAAGCATAATAAGCATGCCCATTTTCAATCAATTGCAAAGCATATTGTTTGTACATGGGTTTGCGCTCACTTTGTCGGTAAGGTTTATAAGGTCCACCTTTCAACGGACTTTCGTCTGGTGAAATGCCACACCATTCCAAGCAATCCATAATGTATTTTTCAGCGCCATCTACGTAACGAGTTTGGTCAGTATCTTCTACCCGTAGCACAAATTTACCAGCGTGTTTTTTTGCATATAAATAGCTAAATAAAGCCGTTCTCACACCACCTAAATGCAAGCCTCCAGTTGGACTTGGCGCAAATCTTGTTCTTACTTCTTTGTTCATACGATGGCAAAGATAAGAAAACAAAATTCGTTTTTTGGACTAGCTTATACAGACCAGTATAATAAATTAAACCCTTTTAATGACAACCCTTTTAACTGTCATTTTTCTGCAGAAGTAGTTTATTAATGGTGTACATGTTTTTAAAAAAATAATGCTATTATTTAAGACAATTGATTCCAAGCAATGATTCCTCCTTCTAAATTTACGGTATTCGTGAAGCCAAATTGTTGCTCAAGCATCATACAAGCTTGCATGCTTCTCTTTCCACTTCTACAATGAATAATAATTTCGGTATTTTTCCAATCTTCTATTTCATCAATTTGTCCATTCATAATTTCACCTAATGGCAATAATTTTGCGCCCATATTTATTTCGGCATATTCTGAAGGTTCTCTAACGTCTAAAATAGTTAATTGTTCACCAGCATCAAGTCTTAGTTGTAATTCAATAGCAGAAATTTTATTCATTTTTAATCTTTATTAATTTTTTGATATATTTTATTATTTTGTTCATCTAATAACTCTATCAGGTAAAATCCTTTTTGAATTTCAGATAAATCCGTTTGATTATTTTCGATTTTTTTATCTAAAATTAATTGACCCGAAATAGAAAATAGTTTTATACGTTTTATTTTATTTTTTGATTCTATAAAAAGCGTATGCGCAAACGGGTTGGGAAATAATTTTAAATTATTTTTGGCAATTTCAGTAGTAAAAATTTGCGTTGGAGTAAATGCTTGGCCTACTATAGGTCGCATCATCACACAACCTGGCGTTAAAGAACTTACCCAAGTTCCATTAACATTATAGCTTAATTTTTGAATATTGGTATTGTTATTTACATCTAAACCATAGTAAATACTATCGCTCCCAAAATTAGCAGGTTGTGTAATACCAATATAATATTTTCCTGCAGTTAGAAATTTTGGCGTATCAAAAGCATAACTTGTAAATCCATTAATTGCATTTTCATACATCAAAGAATTTAAATCTTGTTGCATAATTATGGAATCATTTAAGCCATTGCCTGCAAGGGTTTTATAAAGTACCATACTAAATAATTTTCCTGCACCTGTTGGCAATTGAGGACCGAAATTGACCATCATGCCTCGTAATGAATCGGCTTCATTGAGTGTAAATTCTAATGCTGTTTTAGCTGCGAAATTAAATGCAGGCATTAAAAAATAAGATTTCTCAGCACTGCCATCATCATATGCGAAATAATTGTCAAAAACAATATTGTTGGTAATTGTATCGTTTTCTTTACGGTCTGTTGCATTTACACGATTAAAAAAATATTTATTTTGAATGATTGTTTTGCTATAATTTGTTGGAGGCACATAAGCCACATTATAGGTATTGAAATTATAACTGGCATTTGAATAAGCATTAGCTACAGAAGGTGTCAATGATGCAGCATTTATATTGATTGCCGATTGCAATTCTGTGCTGAGGCAATTCATCATTATATTTTGATTGCTAGAATATAAATTTTGAAGATAAGTGGTATGACTGCCTGATTTTTCATTGGTTTGATTGGCAATAAAATGCCTATAGGGTAACGAACTATATGGATAAAGAATTGAGGTTGGCTGATTCGTAAAAGCGATATCATAATTGATGCTATCCAAAAAACTTCTGTTTGCATCAATTTTTACATAATCAATATTCCAAGTATCATTATTAATATCTAAAGAAGCAATATTGACAAATCTAAATTGAAAATTGGCATGTAGATATTGAGGATCACTCATGGGCAATGTTACATATCTAAATCCTTGAATATTACCCCCTCGAACACGCCATATTTTTATCCATTCATTTTGATTATTTTTAAAGAAAAGCATGAGCGAATCATTCGATTCTGGTGCAAAACCCAAGCCTTGGGGTTGATAAAAAAAACTAAGAAAAATATTATTGGTTGTTGCGTAACTGCTTAAATCAATCGGTTGTGAAGTTAAGCTATCTGCATAACCTACTGAATATGGGTTTTTAAAATAGGGTCTTCCAATTTCGTTTAACCCATCTAATGTGGCAATACCTCTTGTTATTGGAGTTGCCGACATGGTATTGTTAATATACGCTTGTTTATCCGTCCAAAATGTTTGATCAGGGTATGGACCATCGTACGAAAAATCATCAATGAAAGGCAATGTTGCTCTGCTTTTTTTTGCTTTTAGATTATTTTTTTCTACATTAAACAATACTTGATTGTATTTTAATGGAGCAATAATTTCTTGTGAAATTGCGTTTATTTTTGCAATTATTACAAGTAATAAAATGATTGATATAGAAATTATTTTTCTCAATTATTGATATTCATCACTAATTCCTCCACTGTGTTTGATATTGGATTCTTTAGTATCTTTTTTTGGAGTTCCTGTTTTTTTAATAACGCTAGAATTTACTTTTTTATTGTCTCTGTCTGCAATTTTATCTTGATTATCTTTTATATAATCCTCTTTTCTTTGTTGAGAAGGATTTAAAACAGCTCTCGGTTTTTTAATTGAATCTCTGTTTATGGATCCTATTGGTCGTTCAGGCATTTGAACCTCTGTTGATGAAGTTACTTCAGCTCTGTCTTCATTGCTACTCCCTAATAATTTTTTAGAGCCTGGTTGGTTTTTCAATAATAATTCTTGTGAAGGACTTTGCATGATGCGCACATCAATGATATCTCCTGCTAGTATTTGATTATTAAAATCAAGCTCGTTAATAGCTTCTGGTTGTTGATTGTATATTATTGCAAAGGCACTATCCGTAATTTCTCCTTCCCAAATAGCATTTATAGATAACATTTTAGAGTCTAGCAAGGCCTTTGCTTCATTCCAACTCATTCCAATAATATTAGGCACATCAATTTGATCTGATAAGCCTTCTCCAATTACTAAATCTATTCTACTGCCAATTGGAACCAATGTTCCTGGCGCAATTTTTCGTCCATTCACCCATTGTTCTAACACAGCACCGGCTGCCACATCTGGCTTATATGTGGTGTCTCCCATTACTAAACGATAACTTTGCATTGTTAAAATGGCGTTTCTAAATGAGGTATTGACCAAATTAGGCATTGGAATAGAAGGAGGTGTTTTTCGGTTTACGGTAATAAATACGGTTCGACCAATTTTCACATTTGCGCCAACTTCTGGCTCTTGATACAAAACTTCTAATGGTTTACTGTATGATTGGTAAGTAGAGTCTATAACGATTCTAAATCCCTTACTTTTTAAAATATCCACTGCCTCACTCATGCTTTTACCTTCCAATTTTGGAATAATAGTTTGCTTGCCATGATTGGTTAAATAGTTCAATGAACTAAAGAATAAAAATATTAGTCCGATTACGACTAAGATTACTAACAATAAATGAAATAAAAAGGAACGTTTAAGCACTAAATTGTTTTAAAGAAGTAAAAATAATGCTTTTGCGCATGTTACGAACGCATTTAGAAAAAATTTAACCCTTATTTATAACTTAAATGTTATTTTTTGTACATTCTTCTAGTAAATCACCATAAAAATCTACCAAAGCCATCCCTTTTGCCCTTACTTGCTGAGGAACTATGCTTGCTTCACTTTGTCCTGGAACTGTATTAATTTCTAAGAAAAATAATTTTTTTGTTGCTTCTTCCAAAATAAAATCTACTCTACAAATACCTTTGCAGTTTAATACATTATATATTTTTATTGCTGTTTCAGCCATTTGATTAGCAAATGCTGTTTCAATTTCGGCAGGAGTAACTTCTTGTGATGCACCAGCTGTGTATTTCGCTTCATAATCAAAAAATTCTTTACTGCTGATTATTTCTGTCAATGGCAATGCATTCACTTCACCATTAACTTTATAAACACCTATACTAAATTCTCTCCCTTTTACAAATTCTTCAACCATGGCTTGGCTATCAAAATCAAACACTGCGTCTATAGCAGGTTTTAATTCTTCTTTAGTTTTTACTTTTGTAGTGGCTAAACTTGAGCCACCTTCTGCTGGTTTCACAAAAACAGGCAACGTAATATTCGCTAATATATTTTCAATGTCTAATTTTCTATCTTTAATAAGGTGTACTGATTTTGATACATTAACCACTCCACTTTGCGCAATAACTCGATTACAAAATATTTTATTAAACGTTAAACCAGCAACTACTGCGCTGCATGATGTAAATGGGATGTCGAGCATTTCTAAATATCCTTGCAATTTACCATCTTCACCAGGCGTACCATGTACCGCAATAAAACAAGCATCAAACTTAATTTTTTCACCTTTAATCGTCAATGAAAAATCGCTTCTTTCTACTTCTGTTTCTTCCCCATTAGCAGCAGTATATTTCCAATTTTTTTTATCAATAATGATTTTAAAAACATTGTATTTTTCTTTACTAATATTGTTTTCAATAGTCACAGCAGTTTTTATTGAAATAATATATTCTCCTGTATAACCTCCAGCAATTAATGCAATATTTTTTTTCATGTATTTTTTAAATGAATTGAAAAGCAATATTACAAATTTATCATTTCCATAAAAAATTAAAATAGATCCTTTCTGAAAGTATTTTTAAAATAGCATCCATTCATTTTATAAACAACTATCAAGTTTACATAATAAAAGTAATGTTCTACTACTCCCTCTGCATCAATATGATGTAAATGCTTTAACAAAATCACTATTTCACTTGCACACGTATGCCTTCGCTATGGCTACTAAATTCAGGTGCATACATGCATTGAATTGTTGCAATGCCATTAGAGAAATCGCCTTTGTTTGTTACAAACATTGGATATTCAAACACATACGTTCCTTTATTTAACCAATTGAAAAAGAAATTTGTAGAAGCATCTTTAGTAGCTTCGTAATAACCCAGACCACCTTGATATTTGTAATTACTCAATACATTGATAGGTTCAAAACATGCACCTCTCATATCTTTCATGTGCAGATATTCCATAGCTCTATCCACTCGTAGTTCAATGCGTACTTTTACTTTGTCACCAACGTTAAAAGGACTATTTTCTGTAATAGGAGTTAATACTTCGCCTTTATCTGAATTCGTAATTTTATATAATTGCTTCTTCAATGAAAGTGGTGTTTCATGCGATTCAATTTTATCTAAATTTTCAAAGTATTGCCAATAAACAGCACCCCAAGTGGTACCACCAATATTCTTTCCCGTTTCTGAATTATTTTTAACATTCACAGAAATTTTTCCCATGTCGGCATTGATATCTTCTTTTGGAATCGAAGTTTTGAAATAACCTGTTCCTGCTTCTTGCTGTTGTTCTTTACTTTGTATCAATTTTTTACCTAATTTAATTTCAACATCAGGTTGCGTAGATAACCAATATGTTCCATTTAGTAATAACGCATAAATTGCATCTGCTGTAGCTTTGGTGGTTTTCCAATTGGTTGTTTGTTTATTTTTCAATAACCAAATTTTCAATTCATCTACTTCTTTATCATCACCGCCAATCTCTTTAAATGTTTCTACCAACAAACTTTGTGTTTCGATAGGTGCTTCATACCACCAATAACCAACACTGTTTTCTTTCCAATACATACCCATTTCTTCGTTACGAATGGCATTTTCACGGAGTGATTTTATGATGTCTTGAGGTGTCGTTTTGTCATCTAATCTATTTAACGCTAATGCTGTCATGCCTTGCATATACCTATTTCCTTTAAGCCAATATTTAGCGGCTTGTTTTTTATAATAATCAAAAGCCGTTTTAGAAGCTGGTGTAATTTCATTTTCTTTGAAGAAAGTTCTCATATATAAATATTGAATTTGCACATAATCAATTTGCTGTTGATTCAAATCAGCTCTATTTTTTTGCAACTCATCATAATCTTCTTTAATTCGTGCATCTAAATATGGTAATGCCTTTTCTACAATTTGCAAAATACGACTATCACTGCCTGTTTCTGTAACTCCAATGTGTATCAAACGACCAATTCCTGTTAAAATGTATTGCGTCATAAAACGATCATCAGGCATACCTTTGAACCAGGTAAATCCACCATTGGATGTTTGCATAATTTGTAATTCTTGAATCGTTCTATCTAATTCATTACTCATTCTATTGAGGTTGAATAAATGCGCAATATTTCGTTTTAGGTC
The DNA here is from genome assembly GCA_044353665.1 of Chitinophagaceae bacterium. Taxonomy (GTDB): domain Bacteria; phylum Bacteroidota; class Bacteroidia; order Chitinophagales; family Chitinophagaceae; genus OLB11. The sequence goes on from JBILBN010000017.1 coordinate 30,401, forward strand.
AGATTCTCTTTTTGCTTCTAAAACCCAGGGTGTTTCTTGTAACAAAGCTGATTTCAATGCTTTATTTTTTTGCAAATTAGAAAGTAAAGCTGCTGTGTCTTTATTTTCCCATGAAGAAAAAATCTCTTTTACTTTCGGGCTAGAGTTTGCAATATGTGTTGCCAAAACATTCGCATAATATCGGTTAAATGATTGCTCTGCACATTCGTAAGGATAGTCAGTTAAATAAGGTAATGCTTGCACAGCATACCATGCTGGATTGCTTGTATATTCTATCGATAAATTATAATGACGAATCGTATTGGATGATTTTGAGTTCAATAAATTTTTGAACGTAAAATTTTTAGTAGAATTCATACGAACGGGTAATGGCAATGTTTCTGTAACTAACATTGAATTTAATAAAACAGGCACTACGTTTTGTTCACCGTCAGAAAAATCCTCATTGCTATTTTTATAATTATTTTCATGTCCTGTTGCAATAACTTTTACAATAACTGGGTTTGTAAAACTTTCAGGAATTTCTATATTCCATTGCACAGCTTGGCTTTCACCTTTTTTGATAACTAATAAAACTTCGCTTTTAGTATTCTGAAATGCACTGTCAATAAAATCATTTGTTATAGCATCCCTTAATTGCAAAGTCGCTGTGCCTTGAACATCAAACTCACTCAAATTTATCACCTTGGCGCTATACACCATTTTATCACCTTCTCTAAAAAAACGAGGTGTGTTAGGAACTATCATCAACTCTTTTGAAGTGGTCGCTGTTTCCGTTAATGAACCACTTTGGATTTCTTTGGTATGTCCAAATGCCATCAACTTCCAACGAGTAAGTGCATCAGGCACTTTGAATTTTAAAATAACATTTCCTTCTGCATCAGTATGCAATTGAGGAAAAAAGAAAGCCGTTTCGCTGAAGTTAGTTCTTAAAGGGATGTCGGATGTCAGATTTCGGATGTCAGATTTTCTAGAGTCCGTTAAAACAGGTGGTGTGAATTTTATATTTGCATCATCTTCATTTTTACTTTCTTCTCTTGAAATAGATTTTGTCATCATGGGTACAGCATCCATATCTTCTTTCATCAAAACAGCTTTTCCACCACGTGCCATTTTTATATTTCCGTTATAAAATCGAGTTTGATGATTATTCAAACCCCACCAATTCAAATTTCTATATGCTTTTTCATAAGGATGTACTTCTTTAAATCCACCAAAATAAAATTGACGCCCTGTTTCAATTAAAAAATTAGATGCCGTATTAATATTCATTACATTATAAGTTCCTCTAAAGAAATCAAAGCCTTGCCAATTGTGCGGTTTAAAAGCATCTAAACTGGCATCATACATTGTTGCTAATAATTCTGCACTTACTTTTTCTTTTTTACTGCCACTAATTTTCAATGTCCATTCTTGCTCACTACCTGGCAACATTTTATCTCTAAATGTTCCTAATGAAATTTTCAATTCTTTGTTGGTCCAAGGCACCTCAATATTTTCTTCAAATGAGTAGTAACGATTGTTTTTTATATACCAGCCACCTATATAAAAACCACCTCGATCGGCCTCTCCAACCTCTGCAAAGGAGAGGCTTTTTGAACCCATTGAAATAAATTTTGGAACATTACTTTTGCATTTTCGATTTTCATAATAGAGCATAAATACTTTATCATAAGGTGTTGAAATGTTGATATTAGGTGTTTCACTAGGTTCAGCTACTGTTTTCAATTTTGTAACTAACAAATGTTCATTAGGTAAAGTTTCAGGATTTGTAAAATTTGATAATCGAATGTATTTTTTATCCATCACTTCATTGCCATCTTTATCTTTTGTAGTTGCTTCTAACACAAACCAACCTTGATTTTCATCCGTTTTTTTCAAATTTTCTAAACCTTCTTTTGTAGTTGTGAACGTTTTTGTCCAAACCGTTTTTTCTGTTACCCAATTTAAATAATTATTCTCATCATTGTATTCATCCAAAGGAAAAAATTTTCTGAATTCAGTTTCAGAAATTGAATTAATTTCTACTTTTCCCCACATTCGTTTACGATAGGTTTTGGTTGGAGAAATTAATTTTTTTAACGTCAATGTAATTACTGTAGGAATATGTGTTCCTACTAAATTGGTAGAGAAAATTTTTACTGAATTAAAATTGTTATAATCAACTTGTTCAGGTGTCTCTATTTTCAATAACAAACCTTCATATGAAACAGAAACATTTGTTTCGCCACTTCGAGTTTCGCCATTCAAATCAGTTACGTCAGCATAAACGGTATAATCAAAAATAGGTTTAGTTTGTGCATCAATACTTTCATCAGCAATGGCTTTAAAATCGATATCAAAAGTCCCATCGGCTTTGGTTTTCGCCGTTCCATGTGTTATTTCCATATTGGGACTTGATGGTTGACCCCATCTGTAAAAACACCAATAATAAGGGAAACGAGCATTGCGTTCCACTCGATATTTTACCGTTGCCCTATCAATATTATTTCCGGCAAAAGCTTTGGCTAAACCTTTTATTTTTACAACGTCATTCAATTTATAGGTTCCTTTTATGGTGTCAAAAGTGACTTCAAATTTTGGTCGTTTATATTCTTCAATATTGAAAAATGTTTGCCCACTTTCAGCAACAATTTGAAACTGCCCGGTCAATAAACCTTCTGGTGCAGTAAATGTTCCTGTGAAAGAACCAAATTCATTCGTCGTTAATTCAATCGTTTTTACTCCTTGATTATTGGCATCTTTTAAAGTAACAGATGTATTTCTGTCTTTTAAAACTTCATACGTTTTAGTATCACCTTTTGTTTTTTGCATGACAGAAATGCCCTTAAAATAAATAGTTTGACCTGGTCGGTAAATACTTCTATCGGTAAATAAAAAGGTACGCACATAATCATTGTCAGATTGTTTATAATATTCGTTAATATAAATATTATCATCTAAAAATAAAACATCATCACCTTTAATTAATTCCAATGCATATCCACCTTCATGTGGATTTATTCGTTGCATTTTTACAAAACCATCTTTGTTTGTTATAAATGTTGGTCCTTGTTTAGCTTTATATTTTCTTACTGCATAATCGTAATTATTGAGCCAAGTTTTTATGGTTACATTTTCGATAGGTTCCCCAGTTGTTCTGTTCACTACAAAAATGCCAGTGCCATCTTTATCTTGTTCTGTCATTTGCACATTGGCTAAATTAGAAACACGTAAAAATGCAGTTGCATAATATTTTTTACTATCAAAATTAGCGTCTTCTGAAACGATTAATGCAAAGGTTCCTAAAGGCAAAGCTTCAATTTTAATTTCAGTATTGTGCCCTTTATAATCATGTTTGTCAGGCAAATTTACTGACCAATTTTTAATACCTTTTCTACTGGCAATAACTTGATAATCGTTATTGTAATCATAGGTTTTTTCTTTCATTTCTTGCATAGAAACTGATACCACTTTGCAATACAATATTTTTACTTCTTTGTAAAAAATCTTTGCCAATGATGGTTGGTTAGGGATAATTACTTTCTCAACATTAATACCTAAACTGCGTTGTTCAATTTGTTGCAAAATAGACTCAGCCCTTGATGAAGCTTCTGTTTTTGGAAATTTTTCTATAACCTCATCACCTATTTTTTTTGCTTCAATATAATTAATCTTATCTACATTAATGCTTGAATTCAAATAACTCATTCTGCCTACATGTTGACCACCTTGCGTAAAAGTTTCGGCATACAACACATTTGCCATGGCGGCTTGTTCATTGGTAGGATAAGTTGTGGCTATATTCTTTAGTGCGTTTATATACAACTCGTTTTTGTTTTGTAAAATACTTTTGTCATTCACAAATTGAAGTCGGGCTATGTCAGCATCTATCAATGCACTTGGGTCAGCATCATTATGATGAAATGATAAAACATCCTGATACAATTTTAAAACAGTAAATTTTTGAGAAGTTTTATCAGACGTATTAAAAGTAGCTTTTGAAAATGCGTTAGCAACTGCAAACGCTTTCTCATCATTGATTTCAAAAGCATAAGCAGGTTTTGTGATTTCGTTTTCTTCGTTAGCAAAATAATCAATGGCTCTATGAACTAAAAAATCATACAAAGTTGGACGAAGTATTTCTGTATTTTTTCCTTTGTCTAAAATCGTTGTTAGATTATTTATTAAAAGCATTTTTAATGAAGATTCTTCAGTCAATGACGCCATGTAATTTTTATATGCTTCATTGTAAAATTCATCTGCACTCCAAGTTTCGATATTCGATGTTTGATTTTCGATGTTCGACTTTTCTTTGGTTTCTAATTGCGAATTTCGAGCATCGGAAATCGAAGTTCGGTCTAAAATTTTCCAACGGTTTTCTTGATAGTAAGTCCAATACAAATCGCCCAACATGGAATGTAGAATTTGTTTTGTAGGAAACTTTGCATCTATTATTTCTTTTTCAAAAAAGAGTATATCAGTTAATCTAGATTTTTCACTTCTATCACGAAGACTGACTCTGTAATTACATAATGCTTTTATGGTTTGTTCAGCATTGTTTTCGGCTTTAGCTAATTTTAAAATGCTTTCAATTTCGGTTTGAGCCGATTTGTTTAAGCCTTTTTGAAAAGCAGCTTCCACAGCTTTCCATTTTACATCATATTTTGAATTCAATTTTGTTTGTGCAAATGAAATGTGTAGCGATGCTACCAGTAGGATTGATAAAATAAGTTTACGCATATAAATAGTTTACTTAGATGATAGATACAAAGATGAAGATTTTCCATAAGTAAAATGCTTTTGATTTTTATTTTTTAGTTAATGAAATTGAATAAATAATAAAAATATTCTGTGAAATAGAATTTTAACCTTTTGAATATGTATTTTTAACAACTATTAATTTATATACATGAAAGAGAAAATTATTTTAATTTATATGCTTTTTTTTAGTTTTGTGACAAACGCACAAAATTATAAACAAGACAGTGTAACATTAAAACAAATGTCAAATCATATTTTAGCCAATTATGATTGCTATAAAGATTTGAATTATTTGTGTAAACAAATTGGGAACAGAATTAGTGGAAGCCAACAAGCTGCAAAGGCTGTTGAATGGGGTAAAAAAACATTAGAAGGCACTGGTTGCTCAACAGTTTTTTTGCAAGAAGTAATGGTACCACATTGGAAAAGAGGAAAGGAAGAGGCAAGCATAACTACAAAAAATGGCAATAAAATTTCATTAAGAATATCATCTATAGGAAATGCAGTTGGGACAGGAGAAAATGGGTTGCAAGCACCTATTTTAAAAGTCAATAATATGGATGAATTGAAACGAATGAATGTAAAAGAGGTAAAAGGAAAAATTGTGTTTTTTAATTTCAAATTTGATCAATTAAATATAAATACATTCGACAGCTATGGACCATGTGTTTACTATCGCTGGGCGTCGCCAAGTGAAGCCAGTAAATTAGGTGCTGTTGGTGTTATTATTCGTTCGGTTTCATCCGCATTTGACGATAAACCGCATACAGGAAGTTTACATTATGATGAAAAAGAACCTGCAATTCCTGCTGTAGCAATTTCAAATTTAGCAGCTGATGAATTAGAAAAAATGATTGAGCAAAAACAAGTAAAAAATGTGTTTATTAAAACAACTTGTGAAATGTTAGCTGATGTGAAATCATATAATGTTGTTGCCGAAATAAAAGGGAGTGAATTACCCAATGAAATCATTGTTTTTGGTGGGCACTTAGATTCGTGGGATATTGGAGAAGGTGCACACGATGATGGAGCAGGTGTTGTGCAATCTATTGAAGTAATTCGTACATTTATAAAATTAGGTATTAAACCTAAAAGAACTATTCGTGCAGTGTTGTTTATGAACGAAGAAAATGGCTTACGAGGTGGAACAAAATATGCTGAATTAGCAGAAAATAATAATGAGAAACACATAGTGGGAATAGAAAGTGATGCTGGTGGTGCAACACCTTTTGGGTTTTCGATGACTATGCCAATGGAACAACGAAATAAAATAAAATCGTGGTCGAGTTTATTTTTGCCTTACAACATTCACGACTTTGACAGAGAAGGTGGTGGTGCAGATATTAGCCCCTTGAAGAAAAAATTTGGCACACCCGTTATGGAATTAATGCCCGATTCTCAGCGCTATTTCGACATGCACCACAGCGATAATGATGTGTTTGAAAATGTACATCGTAGAGAGCTGTGTTTAGGTGCATTTGCAATGACGTCAATGGTTTATATGATTAGTCAATACGGTCTTTAAAAATGATGTCAGATGACAGATGTCAGTTATCAGTCTTTTTAAAAATGTGATTTAGCTTTACGTAACTTTAAGAATTTGTGTCTTTTTAGTTCAAAAAAAAATAGAATTTGATGATTGAATTTGTAAAAAAATATTTTGGAGAAGATAAGTCAATACGACTTGAAAAAATTGCAAAAGCTGGTTCTGACAGAGAATATGCCAGGGCATTTATTAATGATAAAACATACATTGTTTGTGAAAGCAGCAATATAAAAGAGAATGAAACTTTTTTTAGTTTTTCAAAAACCTTTGCAGAAAATAATTTACCAACACCATTTGTTTTAAACATTAATTCAACTAAAACGATTTATATTCAAGATGATTTTGGGGATGTGAATTTGTTGTCTTTGGTGATAGAAAAAGGATTTACGGAAGAAGTGAAAAATTTGTACAGGAAAGCAATTGCTTCATTAGCAAAATTACAAATTCAATCAAATATCAATTATAAGGATTGTTTTTCAGCAAAGCAATTTGACCACTATGCAGTATTGGCAGATTTGAATTATTTTAAATATTATTTTTTAGATTTTCTGAATATAGAATATAACAAATATGAACTCAACAAAGAGTTTGAACAGCTAAGCAATCAAATTGAAAAAATTGAACCTCATTATTTTATGTACCGCGATTTTCAGGGTAGAAATATTATGATCCAAAATGAAAACCCTTATTTTATTGACTTTCAAGGTGGTATGAAAGGACCTATACAATATGATTTAGCATCATTGTTGTGGCAAGCAAAAGCAAAATTGCCCGTAGAATGGAAAAATGAATTGTTGCAATTTTATATGCAAGAAGTATCAACAATGATAAAAATAAATAAAGAACAATTTGCAAATGATTATTCAACAATTGTTTTAATAAGGCTTTTACAAGTTTTAGGCGCTTATGGATTACGTGGAGTAATAGAAAAACGCCCACATTTTTTATCGAGCATTCCACAAGGTTTAGAAAATATTGTTGAATGGAAACAAAACTATGAATTAAAAAAATACCCCATATTAAATAATATTTTAACAACCATTACACAACCTGAAATTATTCAAAAATTTAAATAATAAAGATGTCAGAAAATAAATTAAACATACTCGTTCAAAGTTTTTCATATAAAAAAGGAATTCCCCAAGATGCCTCAGGAAATGGTGGTGGATTTGTATTTGATTGCAGAGGAGTATTAAATCCTGGACGTTTTGAAGAATATAAAAAATTAACAGGCAGAGACAAACCTGTGATAGAATTTTTAGAATCAAAAACAAAAATTCAAGAATTTTTAGATGCGACAAAAACGATTGTGAGTATTAGTATTGATGATTATTTAGCTCGTGGTTTTGAGCACTTAATGATTAGCTTTGGCTGCACGGGTGGTCAACATCGTTCTGTTTACAGCACAGATGCAATGGCAAAATTTATTAAAGAAAAATATGACATTGATGCGATAGTTCATCATATTATACAAGAAGAAAAAAACTGGATTAATTGATAATAGACGCTCACCATCGAATTCATAATTACTTACGCATTTCATTAACAGATGCTTGCAACTTTCGTTGCTTTTATTGCATGCCCAATGAGGAAGTAGAGGTGACTCCTTATTCAAAATTAATGTCAAAAAATGAAATTGTTTCATTGGCAAAAACGTTTGTAAAATTGGGCGTAAATAAAATTAGATTAACAGGTGGTGAGCCTTTAATCAGAAAAGATGTAGCAGAAATTATTGAAGAGATATCATTATTAAATGTGACATTAACCATGACTACAAATGGTGTTTTGATACATAAATATATTGATGTTTTAAAAAAAGCAAACATTCAATCAATCAATGTGAGTTTGGATACGTTGAATGCAGAAAAGTTTTTACTGCTTACAAAACGCAATCAATTTGAGCAAGTGAAAAATAATATTGAATTATTATTGCAAAATAACTTTTCTGTAAAAGTGAATGTGGTGGCTATGAAAGGCATTAATGATGATGAGATAAACTCATTTGTTGTTTGGACAAAAGACCAGCCTATTCATGTTCGATTTATTGAATTCATGCCTTTTACTGCAAATCAATGGCATCATGAAAAAGTGATTTCTTACAAAGAAATTTTAAACATCATTTCAAAAGAATTTGATTTTATAAAATTGGTTGATGATAAAAACGACACCACAAAAAAATACAAAGTAATTGGTCATAAAGGTACGTTTGCTATCATTAGTACTATGACAGCTCCATTTTGTTCAACGTGCAACCGCATTCGTTTAACAGCCGATGGAAAATTAAAAAATTGTTTGTTCTCAAAAACAGAAACAGATTTATTGTTTGCTTTGCGAAATAATGAAAATATTGAAGCCCTGATTCATGAAAATTTCTTAAACAAAGAGAAGGAATTAGGAGGTCAATTATTATCCGACTTTACTAAAGTAGATACTAGTATTTTAGAAAACAGAAGCATGATTTCTATTGGAGGTTAAAAATTTATTAGATATACGTATGCAAAATTATTTAAAAATAGTATGCTTGATTTTTATTTTCTCATCCTGTAAAAATGATGGGAATAATCAGGTTAATAATACCAAAAAAAATCTCAAAACCAAACACTCATCTGAAAGAAAAGAAATGATAATCCATATTCTTCCTTTGGGAATTGTACATGCTACAATACTCGATTTTATAAAAAAAACGATTTATGATTTTTATCAAATTGAATGTATTATTGAGCCTAAAAAACAACTCACAACAGCTATTTTAGCAGCTAGCAAAACCCGTTATGAAGCATCTTTAATTTTAAAAAAATACAACTCAACACAAAATACTTTATTAATAACTGAAAAAGACATTGCTTATAACAACTCCAA
>JBILBN010000063.1:0-12700 GCA_044353665.1 Chitinophagaceae bacterium
GTTGACAATAAGGAGTATCAAGAAAGCAACATGCAAATAGAAAGTAAAGAAACCGACAATCGACATCAGATAACCAACATCCGACATCCAACATCCGACAACTCTTTAGATAACGAACCCTTATTTTAATGTAAAATCAATTATCGATAGCTATTCATTATTGAGTATGATATTAAACATTTAATTTCTCTTTTATTATTCTAAATTTGCCATCAATTTAAAAATAGAAATGGCAAAAATAGCAATCAATATTGCAACCGGCACGTTAGAACAAAAAGAAATAATTGTTGGAATCGATTTAGGCACAACCAATAGCTTGGTTGCCATTATTCATCCAGATACCAAACAAGCAATTGCATTAAAAGATATTGATCACACTACGTTAGTTCCTTCATTACTACACTTTGGAGAGCATGGCGAAATGCATGTAGGCAATGAAGCTAAATTATACTTGAAAACAGATTCGAGCAATACCATTTATAGCGTAAAACGCTTGATGGGTAAAAATTACAATGACTTAAAAAATACGCAAAAACTATCCTATAAAATTATTGACAATGAGACCGATTCGTTGGTTAAAATTCAAGTAGGTGATTTATTTTTTAGTCCAATTGAACTTTCCTCTTTTATTTTAAAAGAATTAAAACACCGAGCCGAACATGTGCTCAAAATGACTGTTTCAAAATGTGTAATCACTGTGCCTGCTTTTTTTAATGATGCTCAACGACAAGCTACAAGAGATGCTGGCAAACTAGCAGGTTTAGAAGTCTTAAGAATTATAAACGAACCCACAGCAGCAAGTTTAGCTTATGGCATTGGCGCAAAAAGTGATGAAACTAAAAATGTGGCTGTTTATGATTTAGGAGGGGGAACTTTTGATATCTCCATTTTAAAAATTACTGATGGCATTTTTGATGTGGTATCAACCCATGGCGACACATATTTAGGTGGCGATGATTTTGATCATGAAATTGTAAAACATTTTACGCAACAAATAGGATTAACTGACGAAGAACTTCAATCGCATTCAAACAGTATATCCATTCTTCGACTAGAAGCAGAAAATGCCAAAAAGCAGCTTTCGCAAAAAGATAAATATGAATCTACCATATTGGATAAAGCGGTTTCAATCACTCAAACAGAATTTGAAAATGCGATTAAAGCATTGGTAGATAAAACAATTGAGTCTTGCGCAACGGCATTAAAAGAAAGCGAATTGAGTAAAGAAGAAATTGATGTAGTGGTTATGGTTGGAGGTTCTACCAGAGTACCTTATGTAAAAAAGCGAGTTGCTGAATTTTTTAATAAAGCAGTAAATGATACTGTAAATCCAGATGAAGTAGTGGCATTGGGTGCAGCCATTCAAGCGGATATTTTAGCAGGAAATAATAAAGATGTGTTGTTGTTAGATATTACTCCGTTGAGTTTAGGCATTGAAACGATGGGCGGTTTAATGGATGTATTAATTCCAAGAAATTCAAAAATACCCAGTAGTGCTGGCCGACAATATACAACTCAAAAAGATGGTCAAAGCAGCATGCGCATTGCCGTTTATCAAGGTGAAAGAGATTTAGTTTCGGATAATCGAAAACTGGCTGAGTTTAATTTAACAGGAATTCCTGGAATGCCAGCAGGTTTGCCTAAAGTAGATATTCAATTTTTAATAAATGCCGATGGTATTTTAAAAGTGAAAGCAACTGAGTTGAGAAGTGGGGTAGCGCAAATAATAGAAGTGAAACCTCAATATGGATTGACTGATGAGGAGGTTGAAAATATGTTAATGGCATCTATAACCAATGCAAAAGAAGATATTCAATTACGGTCATTAATAGAAGCGACAACCGAAGGGGAAACACAAATAGAGTTGACTCAAAATTTTATTAAAAAGCACAAACAACACATTACAGACGAAGAATTTTTAGCAACTGAAAATGCGATCGCAGAAATAAAAAAAGCAATTGATGCCAAAGATAAAAATGCCATCATGAAAGCAAATGAAGCGCTTAATACCATTAGTTCACCTTATGCCGAACGTGTAATGGATATTGCTGTTGCAGAAGCTATGAAAGGAAAAAAGATATAATACTGTTCATTTTGGAATAAATAAAAAAGGCTGTCAATTTTGTTGACAGCCTTTTTTTATTGGGGAGTAAAAACTATTTTAATTTCATTGCACTTACTAATTGTGCTTTATCAGCAAAACCTTCAATGTTCATTTCAACTTTTCCTTTCTTATAATAAATCAATAATGGAATATTCGTTACTTTCATTGATTCTGCCAATGATTTATTTTCATCTACATCAATAGCAACTACTTTTACTTTTCCAGCATATTCTTTTTCAATTTCAGCTAAAATAGGTTTTAGTTTTTTGCAAGGGCCACACCAAGTCGCATTAAAATCAATCAATACCGGAATATCTCCATTGGTTAATTTTTCAAATTCTTCTTTACTCATTCCTTTCCAAGATGGATTGGCTTCGGCACCAGTTAATGGAAGTTGATCGCCTTTCCATTGCAAAATTCCACCTTGCATATTGTAGACTTCTTTAAATCCATTTTTAGCAAAAATTTCCATCGCACTTCCACTTCTTCCTCCCGAAAGGCAATAAATAAAAGTAGGTTTTGTTTTGTCTAGTTTTTTAATTTTTGCTTCAAAATCTTTTTCATTAAAGTTAATATTTATGGCATTGGGTAAATGTTCTTCCATAAATTCACCTTCAGTTCTTACATCAATTAATTGATTGTTTTTCGTTTCAGCAAGTAATTTCTGATATTCTAAAGTGGGAATTGTTTTTGATTGTGCACTGTTGCTTTCACAAGAAATTAAAGCAACTAGCACGAATAAAAAAGTAAAAATTTTTGTCATGTTACAAATTTAAAAAAAAGCCGTAAAGATTTACTTTACGGCTTGTTAATTACAATTATTGAAATGTTATTTACTACTTAGCGTCTAACATTTGCACATTGAAAATCAATACGCTATTAGCAGGAATTCCTTTTGGATTGTTAGGATTTCCAGGCATTTCTTGTTTGCCATAAGCCATTGGCGAAGGAACAATTAATGTTGCTTTAGCACCTTTATTTAATAATGCAATTCCTTCGTCCCAGCCTTTAATCACTTGTCCAGTACCTAATTTAAATTTAAATGTTTCAACATGACTAAATTTAGGATCTTCATTCGAATCAAACTTAGTTCCATCTAACAAAGTTCCTGTATAATTCATAGAAACTTCTTGTCCTTTTGATGGATTAGCACCTGTTCCAGGTTGTGTAATTACATAGTACAATCCTGAAGCTGTTTTTTGTGCATTGATGTTATTTTTCTTCAAATATTCTTGAATTAATTGATCATCTATAGCATTTTGCTCACTGCTAGCTGCATCTTGCTCTTTTTTATATTCTTCTTGTGTTTTTATTGAAATCATATTTACATAAAATGTAACTGTATCACCACTTTTTGCAAACGGTGGCATTTGGCCTCTAAATAATGAGTCAGCTACACAACGAATAACTGCACTGTCACCTGCACTTAATAACATAAATCCTTCCATCGGATCGCCATTGAATGCCGCTTTTTGAATCATTGTTTCAACTGGTTCACCTTGATTCATTGTATATGAATTAAAAATTGTACTGTCACTTAAAGTGGTTTTAATGTGCATTTTAATTACACTACCTTCTTTTGCAAGTTTGTCTCCTTTTACATCTTTTACAATCATGTATTCTAAACCAGATTTTAGTTTAGTAAATTTTTTTCCTTTACATGAAAATAAAGAAATTGAAATAAGTGCTACACTTAACGCGATTTTTAACTTGTTCATTTTATTTTATTTATTATTGTTTATTTAAATTGTTTAATTATTTAATGATTTGCAAAAGTTCTACATCAAAAACCAATATTTCATTCGCTTTAATAACTCCTCCTGCTCCATTTGCACCATAACCCAATGCAGACGGGATGATTAATTTACCTTTTCCACCTTCTTCTAATAAAGGAATCCCTTCTGTCCAACCTTTAATAACGCCAGATAAAGGGAATGTTATTGGTTCTTTTCTGTCGTATGATGAATCAAATTGTGTACCATCTAATAAGGTTCCTTTGTAATGTACTTTTACTTGATCAGCAGCAGTGGCATGTTTGCCATTTCCTTTTTCATCAATTACATAATATAAACCAGAAGCTGTTTTTTTTGCTTTAAGTTTATTTTTTTTGATAAAATCTTGCATCAATTTATCTTGTACTGTTGGATCAGGAGAGTTTGCAACTGTTGTATTGGCTTCTTCTTTTAAAGGCGCAGCAGCTTCAGTCGTTTCTGGTTCAGGATTAATTTTAATTAACTCAACATCAAACAACAATACTTCATTTGCTTTGATAGTAGATCCTGGAGGCGCATTTTGACCATACGCTAATGAGGAAGGAATTAATAAAGTTCCTTTTCCACCTTCTTCTAATAAAGGAATCCCTTCTGTCCAGCCTTTGATAACTCCAGATAAAGGAAACTCAATTGGTTGACCTCTATCATAAGATGAGTCAAATGTAGAACCATCTAATTTATATCCTTTGTAATGCACTTTTACTTTATCAGCAGCCGTTGCATGTTTACCATTTCCACTTTTATCAATTACATAATAAATACCAGAAGCCGTTTTTAACGCATTTAAGTTTTTACTTTTGATATAATCTTTCAATAATTTATCATCAATTCCGTTTTGTGCTTTAGAGGCAATTGCTTTTTCTGCTTCAGATTCTTCTTTCGATTTTACTGAAAATATTTTTACTTCATAAGAAACCATATCACCACTTTTCGCAAACGGAGGCATTGGACTTCCTTTAAAAGCAGTATCAATTGGTAAACGAAGAATAGCGCTATCACCAGCTGTTAGCAACGAAAATCCTTCCATAAACGCACCCAAGAATTGTTTTGTCAAGGGTTGTTCTATTGGTTCGTTGTTATTCATTTTGTATGAATCAAACATTGATGAATCGGCAATTTTAGTACGAATGTGCATTTTTACGACACTCCCATCTTGAATAAATTTAGTGCCTGCTACATCATTTAGCATGTTACACTCTAACTTGTTTGCAGTCTTAACTGTAAAACTTTTTTTCGTTGGAGTTACCTTTTTTACTGCTGTTGTTTTTTGAGCCATGCTAAAGCTACCTGTCAATAATAGGGTAGCACAGGCTAATGAAATTTTCTTTATCATTTTATTTCTGTTTTAATCGTTTCTGTTTTGGGTTTTATATTATTTAATTGTACGTCAAATACTAATATTGAGTTCGCCGGTATTTTGGCCTGACCTTGTGGGCCATATCCATTTCTTGAAGGAATATATAAAGTGGCTTTGCTGTTTAGAGGTAAAAATCCAATGGTTTCATCCCATCCTTTAATTACTCTGTTGGCTCCTAAAGGAAATTCAAATGGTTGCACATGATGGAAAGAGGTATCTTCATTTGAGTCAAACTTTGTTCCATCCAATAATTTTCCTGTGTAGTTCATCACTACGGTATCGCCATTTTTAGGGAAAGCTCCTTCGCCTTTTTCATTGATGGTATAATAAGTTCCTAATGGTGTTTTTAAAGGTGTGATATTATTTTTAGTAAAATAAGCTTGTAATTCTTTTTCTTCTTTGGCTGTATTTTTCGATTGTTCTTTCTCTTGCTTGACCATTTGCTCTTTTATTTGTTTTTGAAAAGCAGCTTGTTGTTCTTTTTGAACCTCTTCTTTTGTTTTTACAGAGACTAATTTAATGAAATAAAATACTTTATCTCCTTTTTTGATAAAATCAGGTTTTTTAGTTTTAGAATTAGTAAAAACTGCATCTGCGTCAGCCATGCAAATCATACTGTCGCCGGGAGTCATTAAAGTAATTGCTTCAATAATATCTCCTTTAAAAGCAGGTTTGTTGATGCCAAATTCAATGGGTTTGTTTTTATTAACTGCTCTTGAATTATACATCAAGCGATTGTTCACTGCGGATAGTAAATGAACTTTAATTATGTCACCTTCCTTCGGTTTTGGACTTGTAGGTTTATCCATCATAAACACATATTCTAAATTTGCGTTTATTTTTTTCATGGCTGGCATTGCAGGTGCAACTTGAGGTTGTGGCGCTGCAATTGCAGCTACAGGCGTTAGTTTAGGAGCAACTTTTGCTGCTTGTGCCGCAATTATGTTGGGTTTATTATTTAGTACAGGTTTTGCTTGTGCAAAAGTTACCGTACTAATAATAGTTAATAATACTACTAATTTGATTCTTCGTAACATTGTTGTAAAATATTTTTGTGTTCTAAAATAGCATTTGTTAGTTTTTCAAGGGTTTTTTCAAGCGATTCATCTGACTTTCCACCAGCTGCATTGGCGTGTCCACCGCCGCTAAAGTAGGTTCTTGCAAATTCATTCACGTTAAAATTTCCTTTACTTCTAAATGACATTCGAATTTCATTTTCTCTTTCAGAGATAAAGATAGAAAAAATCACATTTTTTAAACTTAAAGGGTAGTTAACAACCCCTTCGGTGTCACCTGTGTTAATATTGTAATCATTTAATTCTTTTCGACTAATGGCAATCAATGAAGTATGGCAATCTGTCATTAAATTCATTTTTTGAGACAATACAAAACCTAAAAAACGCAAACGATTTTCATTGTAATTGTCATAAACAGCTTCATGAATAGGAGCCGTTTTTAAGCCTTTAGACATTAAATCGGATACCATTGCATGCACACTGGCTGTGGTACAAGGAAATTTGAAGGATCCCGTATCGGTCATTGTTCCTGCATAAATACATTTTGCAATATCTAAATCGATTAAGGAATTATCACCACAGCTATTGATAAAATCATACACCATTTCGCAAGTGCTACTTTTTGAGGAAATGCTAATGCCATAATCAAAAGAATCATCAGGAGATAAATGATGGTCAATCATTACTTTTTTACCTTTAAATTTTTCTAAAACAGGCGCAAACGTTTTTGTTCTAGAAAGATTATTAAAATCTAAGCAAAATAAATAATCGCTGTCGTCTAGCCATTTAGAAGCCTCAATAGCTTGGGTTTCAAAATTAATTACGGTTTCTGAGTTTGGCATCCATAAAATAAAATCGGGCATCGCATTGGGTGAAATTACAATGCACTCATGCCCTTTCATTTTAAAATAATGCCATAAACCCAATGTTGAGCCTAGTGCATCTGCGTCAGGATTGTAGTGATGTGTAATCACAATTTTTTTTGGAACATTAAGTTCTGGAAGTAAATCCTGTATTGGCTTCATAAAATAGTCTGCAAATTTGCTTGTTTATTGGTAAATAACAAAATAAATAATAAAGAGTTCTTAAATTATAATTTTCCATTAATCGATTACAAGCAAATTGGGGAAAAAGTTGGAACCGTTAATAGTCAATCTATATCTCTAATTTATTATATTTGCAGCATGAATAAACAAAAAAGAGTTTTCGACAATATTGTAGATGCGATTGGAAATACGCCATTAATTCGATTGAATAGTATCACTAAAGATTTTCCTTGTCCAGTTTATGCGAAAGTTGAGTATTTTAATCCTGGTAATAGCATTAAAGATAGAATTGCTTTAAATTTAATTGTAAATGCTGAAAAGTCAGGCGCTTTACAACCAGGTGGAACCATTGTAGAGTGTACGAGTGGAAACACTGGAATGGGGTTAGCATTGGTAGCCATTACAAGAGGTTATAAATGTGTATTCACATTGGCCGATAAAATGAGTAAAGAAAAAGTAGATATTTTAAGAGCTATGGGAGCAGAAGTGCATGTTTGCCCTACCAATGTAGAACCAGAAGATCCGCGTTCATATTACTCTGTAGCAGCTAGAATAGCGAAAGAAAGAAATGGTTGGAATCCTGATCAATATAATAATCTGTCAAATAGAGAAGCGCATTATATGTCTACTGGACCTGAGTTATGGAATCAAACAGATGGTAAAATTACACACTATATTGCGTCAACCGGAACAGGTGGCACTTTAGTAGGAACGGGAATGTATTTAAAAGAACAAAATCCAAATGTCCAAATTATAGGAATTGATCCAGATGGTTCTATATTGAAACATTGGTTTGATACGGGCGAAATTAAACCTGAATTAGCGAAGGTATATGCTGTTGAAGGTATGGGTGAAGATTTTATCCCAGAAAATTATGATAAAAATTACATTGATCACATTGAAACTATTTTCGATAAAGAATCAATGTTGATGTGCCGTCGATTGGCTCAAGAAGAAGGGTTGTTTTGTGGTTCATCATGTGGTGCTGCAGTGCAAGGATTGGTTCAAATGAAAGATAAATTTACCAAAGATGATTTAGTTGTCTTGGTTTTACATGATCATGGTAGCCGTTATATTGGAAAAATGTACAATGATGATTGGATGAAAGAAAAAGGATTTATAGATTAATTAACATTCAATATAAAAATAAATAAACGAATTTTGCGTTCTCAAAATACATAAAATAATAATCAACTAAAATTTACAAGATGAATCAAAAAATCAAAAAATATCGGATGCTATTGATGGCTATTTTACCTTTTACCTTTTTAAATTCTTGCGAAAATGAAAAAGTATTAGACAACCAAACAAGTGGCAGCATTAAAGTATTAATTGATGAGACTTACAAACCAGTAATGGAACAACAAATTAAAATTTTTACCTCTCGTTATCCTGAAGCTAAAATTTTAGCAGAATATAAGCCAGAAGCAGAATGTATTAAAACATTTTTAGAAGATTCGACCAGAGTAGTTTTTGTAACGAGAGATTTAACTAACGAGGAAAAAGCGTATGGTGAAACTAAAAAATTTATTACCAAAAGTATGCCAATGGCAAGAGATGCGGTCGCTTTTATAACATCAAAAGCCAATCAAAATCCTGTTTTTAAAATTGCGGATTTACGAAAAATTTTGCTTGGCGACAGCACTCAAAAAAAATATCAAATTGTTTTTGATAATCAATCATCAAGTACAGTTCGATATATTACAGACTCTATTTTGAATGGGAAAAAGATTACTGGAAATGTATTTGCTACTAAAACAAGCGAAGAAGTGATTAATTATGTTTCTAAAAATAAAAACGCAATTGGAATAGTAGGAGTGAGTTGGATAGCAGATTACAGCGACTCTACAACCGAAACTTTTTTAAGCAAAATTAATGTTGCAGGTATTTGGGGCGATACTGATTCATCATTAGATTACATTAAACCTTATCAAGCATATATTGGTTTAAAAGAATACCCTTGTACCCGAAATTTATACTTTATTTCTAAAGAAACATGGGCTGGTTTAGGAACAGGTTTAGTAAATTATTTATGCAAAGATGGACAATTGGTATTTAAACAAGCCAAAATGTTTCCACTTCGTGTAAATGTTTTATTAAGAGAAGCGAACGTACATTAAACTGAAAAATTGTTAAAATAAAGAGAATTGAAAATAGATCAATTAACTAAAACGAAAAATGTACATCTAATAAATATATACGTAAAAATAAAAAATAAAAATTTAGGAATGAAAAGAATAATTATGATTGCTTTTGTTGCCATGTCATTTATCTCAAATGCTCAAACAAAAGAGGAAGGAATTCAAATGTATAAATATGATCGATTTGAAAGTGCTAAGAAAATTTTAGAACCATTATCAGCAACAGATGCAATGGCAAACTACTATTTAGGACTAGCAGAAATCGCATTAGAAAAAAACAATGAAGCGAAAGCTGTTTTCCAAAAATACCCTGAAGACAATGCAAATAATGCAGGTTTAGCTCGAATTTATTTTTTAGAAAAAAAACCGCAAGAGGCAATGGCTATTTTGCAAAAAGTATCCTCAAAGGCTAAAAAGAAAGACAGCAGTCCACTGCGTTTAGCGGCCGATGCGATTACTTATTCTGAAGGAAGTGATCCAAATGTGGCTATAGATTGGTATAAAAAAGCAATGCTTGTAGAGCGTACTGGCGAATTGCATATTGGTCTAGGTGACGCTTTCAGAAAAATACAAGGTGGTGGTGGTGACGCCATGACCAATTATGAATATGCAGAAACGTTTGAAAATACGAAATCAATTGCGAACCAAAAAATGGGTAATTTATGGTATGCTGCAAAAATATATGACAGTGCTTTAGCTAAATATGCTCGTGCGTCTGATTTAGATTCTAAAAATCCATTGCCCTACAAATCATTGGCTGATGCTTATTATAGAATTAAAAAATATAAAATTTCAAAAGAAAATATTGAAAAATATTTAGAATTATCTGATAAAAGTGCAGATGATCAAATGCAATATGCGAACACATTATATTTAGCAAAAGAATATCAACCTGCAGCTACTAAAATGCAAGAATTGATAGCAAAAGGAATCGAAAAACCATATATGTATCGGGTTATTGGTTATAGTCTTTATGAATTGAAGGATTATAAGGGAGCTGCAGAAAACATGGATAAATTGTTTGCCAAACAAGATCCTGCAAAAATCATTCCGCAGGATTATATGTATTTTGGTAAAATATTATTAAAAGATTCTGCCAAAGCGGTTCAAGCAGACACCTATTTTGAGAAAGGAATTGCGGCTGATACATCAACAGACAAAATACCTCTATACAGAGAGTTAGCTGAAAATTTAAAAGAAGGAGAAAAATATTTGTCTGCAGCAAAATGGTACAGCAAAATTATAGATTCTAATTCACCAACAACAGAAACATTAGATTATTGGTGGTGTGGTGCTTGTCATTTTTATGCAAAAGATTATGTAAATGCAGAATTGAAATTTAAAGCAATGGCTGAAAAATTCCCGACAGAACCCTCTTCTATATTTATGTTAGCACGAACCGCTTTTTATGCAAAAGATAAAACGTATACAAATGGTGCAGCATCTGAATATTACAAACAGTATTTAGCAATGGTAAATGATGATATTAATAATAAATCAGACTTAATCAAAGCGTATACATACCTTTCAACAGTTTCTTATAACTTAAAAAACAAAGCGGATGCAACTTTGTATGTAAATAAATTAGTTGCACTTGAGCCCGAAAATGAAACTGCTAAACAATTATTGAGTTTGATTCCTAAAATGAAATAATTTATTTTATTCGATATAAAAAAGGTGCTTCTAAAGCACCTTTTTTTGTTTAATAGATATTTATGGTACTAAAATTTTTGTTATTCGCACTTAGTTTCTTTTTTAAAAAATTAAATTTAGACTATCTGACCAGTATTTTTAGTAAAGGTATTTTTTAGGGATAATAAATAAAAAAAACGAGCATCATTGATGTTTTTAATAAAGTCCTAAAACAAGTTTTCAGTATTGTAAAATTGGTGTAATTATTTTGTAAAAATTATTTAGTGAATACCGACTAATTTGTTTGGTTTTTTTCAATGATTGTGTTGTGGCAGTTTTAATTTTTTGTTGTCAGGTCAATATTAAAATTAGCGTTTATAATAAGTCCATTGTTATGTTGAAATACATTTCTGTTGTTTACCTTACGTCCGAGTTGAAGTGTCTGGTTTAAATAACCTGCTTCAATTCTTATTGATGAGCTCACTCTGTATCCAACCAAAATACCAACTCTATTTTGATCAAAAATATTTTCATTCACATTTTTGCCGAAGCTTATAAAAACTTCATCGTAAATTGCTAAGTACGGTGTTTTAATATTAATTTCTTTACCTTTCAGTGGTAATTGCATACGATACAAATATCTGAATCTATTCAGTAATGGAAACTCATCTTCATTTGTCAGATTAGCGTTTGAATATCGTCCTACCAAACGTTGTTCAAGCATAAAGCGGTGTGATAAATCAACAATAGAAACTTTATCTGTAATGGTTGCCATTTGAAATAAACGATATTCGGTAAAATCTTTTCCCATTCCGTTGATAGGAATTTCTCCATAAGGAAATGTTTCTATCCAAGCATAACCGAGTCTAAATTGTATTTTAGGGTTAAGTTGGTAATTAACTCCAACACGTAATAAACTCTGTTGCCAGTTAGTAATTATTTCATCTCTACGAAACTGATATTCTGTATGGATACCAAACTTTTTTGATACTTTGAATGTCCCAAAATAATTATACCATCCGATAGTATTGTAGTTTTTTAGCCTTGTATTTTGAGCATTTATTGAGTTTGGGATAAAACTTAAAAAAACGATTATGTAAAAAACTATTCTTTTATGCATCTTTTTGTTTGAGTAAGGTGTTTTACTTGTGGGCTTATCTATCTAAATTATATGCTTGTCAAATTTCCAAAACGTAATTCTATAAACAAACTTCCCATATTCATTTTCCAAAACTAACAAATAAAAACCAATAAAAATACCCAGTATTTATGCAACCTATTTATAGGAATTCAAGCAATCTTTATTCAATTTTGTTTACTAAAGCAAAAAAAGGCTTTTAAGAACATATAACCATTTATGACATTGCCCTAAAATAACAGTTTCTAATTAACGTTTTGCAGCTACAAGAAGTTGGCGATTTTTACCACAAATGTTCATACGAAGAACGAATGTTTGTTGAACCACAAAACTGTCATACGAAGCACTGAACCGCCACTTTTGCCAAACCCGTGTTAGCGGTTCGTTGTATTTTTCTTCATTACAATATTCCAAATTAAAATCGCTGAAAGTCCAGTTAATATAGCAAATAATTTCTCGAAGGTCGTTTTCGCAAAAATGTTTCCAATTGTATT
>JBILBN010000064.1:0-12676 GCA_044353665.1 Chitinophagaceae bacterium
TGCTTCACCCTCAAATGCTCAGTTTTTTACTGCACCTAAGTGGGACTATAATTGGGATATAAAAGCGCATGAAAAAGGACAAATTCATTTTTCTTACGGATTTGGATTCCCTCGTTTAGATAATAAACTATTTGATTACCAGAAAGATTCAATCGATTATAAAGTGGCAGGCATTGGACCATTTTTTTTCAAAACAGAGATAGGACTCAGTCGAAAGCTAAGCCTAGCCTTATCTACCAGTTATATTTTATACAAATCGGAATGGAAACGACAACGCCCAGATCCTAAATATGGCTTTTATTTGCCATTTACCTACGGTACAAAATTGCATGATATTGCTGCCAATGTTCGATTAAACTATCATCTTTTTGTGAATAAAGAATGGGACGTTTATGTAGGCGGTGGAGTTGGTTATAATCATTTTGTTAATGACGATTTTACCACCTATGCTGCAGATGATTCGTTATTTAAATCTCAATTCAAATTGCCTTATCCTGTTTCTTACGAAATGACATTTGGCGTTAGATATTACTTTTTAACACGTACCGCTATTTATTTAGAAGCCGGATTAGGTAAAGCATTAATTCAAGGTGGATTTGTTTTTAAATTTAGACACAGAAAAAGAGGATAATTTATTATATTTGCAAAAATTTTAAAAAATAAAAAATGAAATCGGTTTTACTTTCAATTTTCGAAATAGGTAATTTTGTTGGATATTATGGTTGCATAATATACTTTTTTGTGATGGCTATTGCAATGGTCTATGTAATGAGAAAATATTTAAGAGATTAAAAATTCTTTTCAAAAATGAACAATATTTATATAAATCGTTGAAATTTTTCAACGGTTTTTTTTTAATTACTAATTTATGCATAAAAATATTTCAGCAATCAGACAAGACTATTTACTAGCCTCATTGCAAGAAGAAGATACTTTTGATGATCCTATTTTACAATTTCATAAATGGTTTCAAGAAGCTGTAGACTCTGTAATAGATGAGGTAAATGCGATGACCTTAGCGACAGTAGATGCAAGCCATAAACCCCACGCAAGAATTGTTTTATTAAAAGGGGTTGAAGAAAATCAATTTGTATTTTTTACAAATTACCATAGCCACAAAGGGCAACAAATAGGTTCAAACGCCAATGCTGCATTGGTCTTTTTTTGGAAAGAACTGCAACGTCAAGTTAGAATTGATGGAGTTATTGAAAAAATATCCGAAAAAGAATCCACCGATTACTTTCATTCAAGACCAAAAGAAAGTCAAATTGGAGCTTGGGCTTCACATCAAAGCCAAATTTTAGAAACAAGAGAAGATTTGGAAACGCGATATGTTTCATTGACAAAAAAATATGAAAATGAAACGGTTCCTAAACCCCCACATTGGGGTGGATATGCTTTAAAACCTACATCCATAGAGTTTTGGCAAGGAAGAACTAGCCGTTTACACGATCGAATTTATTACGAAAATCAAGGTACTAGTTGGAAAAAAATGAGGTTAAACCCTTAGAAGAATTCTATCTTATTTCAATCAATAGAGAGTAGATAGAAAATTTGTTTTCTATTCACCCAACGTTACTGTATTTACAAACATAAAAGCATCACTATAATTATCTGCTACTGCATTCATAATGCCTCTGTCACTAGCTCCTGTGCTATGCATGATTGGTTGAGTACTAATATCAACTTTAGGTGCATTGTAAATTTTATTCAAATCAAACTGGATGTTTAATTGAACATTATTTCCTTTAACGGTCATGTCTATTGGCACTTCAATTTGACGCAATGCTTCATCCGTAGCAATATGATATTGCATCACAACCGTATCGTTTGTGGGAGTTATTAATTGTCCTTCATGCTTTAAAAAAATATAGCCCGTGTTCCAACTCCAAATCATGTTATATAATGGATCTAAATCACCATCTTG
Organism: Chitinophagaceae bacterium; assembly: GCA_044353665.1. Lineage (GTDB taxonomy): Bacteria > Bacteroidota > Bacteroidia > Chitinophagales > Chitinophagaceae > OLB11. The sequence continues at coordinate 1,928 of JBILBN010000064.1, forward strand.
AGCACCTTCATGGTTTCTTATTTTATCTAAACCTACATAAAATTTTAATTTAGTGTAGTGCGCTCCAGGTATATTTCCTGCTTCAATTGTTGAAAATTTTTCTTTATCAAATTCATCAATTAAATCATAGTTACTGAGTTTATATTCTGTACCATCATGCTGTACCAAAACGACATTGGTAACAAAATATTTCAACAATGAAACGCTGTATTTATTGCCAGCAACATTGCTATATATTAATTTATCTTTTTCAATAGGAAGCCCATCTACCGTATTTTTAAATGCGATACTAACACTTCCATCTTTCGATTTCTTTTTGCAAGAAAAACTAACAATAGAAATTCCAATTAATAAAAAAAGTAACTGTTTCATTTTAATAAATTTAAATTCAAAGTTAAGGAAATATTTGGGTTGAAATTATTTTCCCATAAAAGAATACATGATTAAATTAGTGCCCATTCTTAATGCTAAGGTTCTTTTTTCGTCAGAATCTTTATGAACTTCTGCATCTTCCCAACCATCATTCAAATCTGTTTCCAGGCTATAAAAGCAAACCAATCGACCCTGATAAATTAAGCCATATCCTTTAGCCGGTTTGCCATCATGCTCATGAATTTTAGGTAAGCCATTGGCAAAATCAAATTTTTGATGATAAATTGGATGCGAAAAAGGAAGTTCCACAAAATCTAATTCAGGAAAAACAATTTTCATCGCTGGTCGAAAATATTTATCAATTCCATAATTATCATCCACATGTAAAAAGCCTCCTCCTAATAAATACGTTCGTAAATTTTGTGCTTCTGCATCATTAAACATAATTCTTCCATGCCCAGTTGCAAACACTATTGGATAATTAAATAATTCTTTACTGCCAACTTCTACCTGCCCTTCGGAAGCATCAAAATTGGTTCCTAATTGTTGGTTCGAAAACTTCGCTAAATTTTTTAAAGCCGTTGGATTTGCATACCAATCGCCTCCACCACCATAAACTAACAAACCTAATTTCATTTTTTGAGCTACAATAAATTGTGTTGTAAAAATGAATGCTGTAAATAGAATTATTTTTTTCATTTGAATTGTAAATATAGCAAACTAGAATATTACAAACTGTTAAAAACTACACAAGCATATAATCCTGCTGTTTCGGTTCGTAACCGTTTATTTCCTAAGCTTACGGGTATAAAATCATTTTGTATGGCTGCATTAATTTCTTCTGGCGTAAAGTCACCTTCGGGACCAATTAAAATAATAGCTGATTGATTATCTTTTAACTCATTTCTCATGGCATTTTTTTCATCTTCTAAACAATGGGCAATAAGTTTTATAGCTTCAGTTGATTTTAATATTTCTTCAAAATAAATTGGTTCATTAATTATGGGCAAAAATGTTTGTTGCGATTGCAACATGGCTGAAACCAATATTTTTTCAAACCGCTCTTTTTTAAAAAATATTTTTTCACTTCGTTTAGTGATCAGGGGAGTTATTTCTGAAACCCCTATTTCGGTTGTTTTTTCTAACATCCACTCTATTCTTGAAGGATTTTTGGTAAATGAAATGGCTAAATGAAAATTATTAGAAGATTTTTCTTCAACAATCGTTTCTACAATTTCAAAGGCGCAATCTCGTTTTGAAACATCCGTTAGCAATGTTCTGCATTTAACTCCTTTGCCATTGGTTAGCCAAAATTGTTCGCCTTTTTTCATGCGCAACACATGCATAATATGATGAATAGAGGCTTCGCTCAATTGAATAAATTCAGTATGATCAAACTTCTCATAAAAAAAAGGATATGCCATTTGCACAAATATAACAGAAGTAATAATAACATTATTTATAAGAGTGCAATTTTCACAATAACTTTGCAGCTTATGAAAGTAAATAAAACAGCCGTTATCCTTATTTCATTTTTTATGCTATTAGGAATTTCATTTTTAGGATATTATTATACTACCATGAGAGCGCATCCAAGACGTTTGCCCACCTATGGTAATCCAGGACACAAAGTAGGTCGTTTTTCATTTTTAAATCAAGATGGAAAAACAATTACAGAGAAAGATTTAGATGGGAAAATTTATGTGGTAGAATATTTTTTCACAACCTGTGAAGGAATTTGCCCTATCATGAATGAAAATATGGTGGCTGTTAACGACGCTTTTAAAAATGACAATGATTTTGCCATTTTATCTCACTCAGTTGATCCGGAAGTAGATACAGTTGCACAAATGAAAAAATATTCATTTAAATTTGATGCAGATCCTGCACATTGGATGTTTTTAACGGGCAATAAAGATTCGCTTTACAAAATGGCTATAGATGATTACTTAATTCCTGTGGCAGATAGCACTGTTGAAAAAATTTCTCCTGAATTTATTCATACACAAAAATTTGTGTTGGTGGACAAGGATAAAAATGTTCGTGGTTTTTATGACGGAACAGAAAAATCATCTGTAAAAAAATTAATTGCGGATATTGTAGAATTGAAAAAAGAAGATCAATAATATCAGTATCTTTTTAGTGGCTTTTATTCTTTTAAAATAAATTTAGACATTTTTAAAACAATGGAACGAGGTGTTAATCGTGTGCCAAAAACCATTAACCGATTCATAAAACCATAAATAGCCAGCCGCTTTCCTTGCATCATAGCTACAAAACCATATTCTGCTACATTTGCTGCTGTTGGCAACTTTCTATTTTTAAACAATTTACTATTATTCGTGTTGGCTTCATTCGAAAAATTGGTAGCAGTTGCTCCAGGGCAATACGTTGTTACCGTAATATTAAATTCTTTTAGTTCTTCAAAAAGAGCTTCAGAAAAATTTAAAACATACGATTTTGTAGCAAAGTAAACGGCCATTAAAGGACCTGGTTGAAAAGCAGCTGTAGAAGCAATATTCATAATCCTCCCTCTCCCCTCTTTTTTCATTCGTTGTAAAAATAAATGCGTCAAATAGGTTAATGAAGTTATATTTAAATTAATCATTTGATGAATTTTATGCCAATCGCTTTCTACAAAACAACCATAGTCACCAAAACCAGCATTATTAACTAAAAAATCAATAAAAATATTTTCTTCTTCTATAATTTGAAAGAGCGATTGAATTTCATTTAAATCCGTCAAATCTTTTGCAAATGTGGCTACTTGTACATGATGTTCATACCTTAACTCGTCGGCTAATTTCTCCAATCGCTCCTCACTTCTGGCTACTAAAATTAAATAAAAACCATTTTTTGCAAATAGTTTAGCTAGTTCTAGTCCAATTCCACTGGATGCGCCCGTAATTAATGCTGTTTTTGTAATCATTTTTGAAAGTATGAATAAGTAATTAACGAAACATTTTGAGACACAAATTTACCACAAAAATTAATGTACTTTTGCCAACAAATTTTTAATAGTTATAATATGAAAAAAATCGTTTTGCTTTTTTCGTTATCCTTGGTGCTTTTTAGTTGTTCCAATAATTTTTCTGTTAAAGGAAAAATTGAAAGCATGCCAGAACAAAAATTCGTTTTAGAAGAATTAGCTGTTGATGAAAATATTTTAGTAGACAGTGGAAAAACATCTCCTACGGGTGAGTTTGAAATAAAAGCCACGAATAAAGAAGAAAAACTATATTGTATAAAATTTGAAAAAGGTCAAAATGTATTATTGGCTTTAAATAATGACGACAATGCAGCAGTTATTGGTAAATGGAATTCGTTAGAAGATTACACAGTTTCGGGCTCAAAAAGCAGTAGCACATTAAAAGGTTTTTTAAACAATTTAAAACAAAATATTACAGACATTAACACCTTGCAATTTGTATTGGATTCCTTAAAAGGAAAACCCGAAAAAGATTCGTTATTTAAGGCTGCAGAAACTGATTTAAGAAATATCAATACCAATTTCATGACGTACATTAAGAAATTTGCCGACACCACACAAAGTGTTGCCAGTGCGCTTTTTGCTGTAAACATGATTAATGCTGCGTATGAAAAACCGTATGTAACTGCTTTTTATCAAACGATTTTAAAACGGTTCCCAAAATCTACTGTTGCAAAATTATTTACTGAGCGATTTTTAGGCACTTCAAAAACAGAAACATTATCCACTGAAAAACCAACCACAGGAAGCGCTGCACCTGATTTTTCGGGCAATACTCCTGAAGGAAAAACAATTTCGTTGAGCGAATTTAAAGGGAATTATGTTTTAGTTGACTTTTGGGCATCTTGGTGTGGACCCTGCAGAAATGAAAACCCTAATGTAGTGGCAGCATTCAATCAATTCAAAAATAAAAAGTTTGTGATCGTAGGCATTTCATTAGATTCTAGTAAAGATAAATGGACAGAGGCTATTGCAAAAGACAATCTTACTTGGCAGCATATTAGCGAATTAAAAGGTTGGGGTTGCACCATTGCACGAGATTATAAAGTAGAAAGTATTCCTCAAAATTTTTTAATAGACCCACAAGGAAATATTATTGCCCAAAACTTAAAGGGACAAGATTTAATCAACAAGTTAACAGAACTTATAAAATAAGCACCCGATTTTCATGTATAACATCGTAAAAAAAATATTATTCAAATACGACCCCGAAAACGTTCATTATAAAGTAATGAAATGGCTTACTAAAGCATATAATTCAGGTGTTGGTAAAAAATATTTAGAGTGTAATTACTGCATCAAACATTCCAGTTTAGAACGTACTGTTTTTGGACTGAAGTTTAAAAATCCTGTTGGATTGGCTGCAGGTTTTGATAAGGATGCACGTTTTGTAGATGAATTGGCTTGCCTTGGTTTTGGCTTTATAGAAATAGGAACGGTTACTCCTCGTCCACAAGATGGAAATGAAAAACCTCGATTATTTCGTTTTCCAAATGATGAAGCTATTATTAACCGTATGGGGTTTAATAACCAAGGGGTAGAGGCCGCTGCATTGCGATTAAAAAACAGAAAAACTGATATCATTATTGGTGGAAATATTGGAAAAAACAAAACAACTTCAAATGAAAATGCTATTAAAGATTATGAATATTGCTTTAAAATTTTACACCCTGTTGTTGATTATTTTGTGGTGAATATTAGTAGCCCAAACACCCCTAACCTTCGAGAACTGCAAGAGAAAAAACCACTTCGGGAACTATTATTACAATTGCAAAACTTAAATTTATCTTACCCAAATCCTAAACCTATATTATTAAAAATTGCACCCGATTTAACTGACACCCAACTCGATGATGTAATAGAAGTTGTGACGGAAACAAGATTGGCAGGCATAGTGGCTACAAACACAACCATTGACAGAGATGGGTTAACGGCTGATAAAAACGTAATTGAAAAAACAGGCATAGGAGGTGTAAGTGGCAAGCCACTAAAACAACGCAGCACAGAAATTATCAACTATATTTTTACCAAAACCAATGGCAAATTGCCCATCATTGCAGTAGGTGGAATTTTTACAGCGGAAGATGCGCAAGAAAAAATAAATGCTGGTGCTTCACTAGTGCAAGTATATACAGGGTTTATTTATGAAGGCCCTGCTATTGCTAAAAAAATCTGCAAATCATTCATTAAAAATAAATAAATGCTCGAAAATATTACGTCTGAAACACTTATTAGTTTAATTACGCTGTCCTTATTAGAAGTAATTTTGGGCATAGACAATATTGTTTTTATTTCCATATTATCAGGAAAACTACCCGAGGCTAAACAAAAATTAGCCCGACGATATGGTTTATTTATTGGTATGTTGGTTCGCATTGGTTTATTAGCGGCTATTTCTATTATTTTAAAATTAGATAAATCATTATTTGAAGTATTGGGTGTCGGAATTTCTGGAAAAGATTTGATATTAATGGGTGGAGGTTTGTTTTTAATTTTTCAAAGTACAAAAGAAATACATCACAAGTTAGAAGGCGAAAGTGGTGATGACTCTGTAAAATTAAAAAAGAAAAAAATAATGTCATTCACCTCTGTGATTATTCAAATGTTTATTTTAAATATTGTATTCTCTATCGACTCTGTAATTACTGCTGTCGGTATGGCAAACGAAGTTTGGGTAATGATTTCAGCCGTTATCGTTTCAGTTTTTGTGATGTTTTTTGCTGCCGAACCAATTAGCCACTTTGTGCAGAAACACCCAACGATTAAAATTTTAGCCCTTAGTTTTTTACTACTCATTGGAGCTTCTCTTATTGCAGAAGGCATGCATCATCATATTCCTAAAGGCACTATTTATTTCTCAATGGCATTTGCATTTACTGTAAATATTGTCCAATTGAAATTGCATACTCCACAACAACCTCCTGTAAATTTACATGAACGCTATTCAGACAATGATGAAAATACAGATATCGATATGGTGTAATCCCTTTATGTAAGATTTTATTTTGGAGTGGCACCGAAGTTACAACAGTGAAAAAAGGCTGTAACAAAAGAATTTTACTGCAGAAACTTTAACTAGGAAAAAACCTAAGGAAAATTATCTCCTCTAAAATTTAACCTCTTTAAAACCTTATAACCAAAAAAATTATGGCAACACTATTTTTATGGGTTTAGACAAGTGCATTAATTGAATAATATAAACACCATGTAAATTATATAACGAAAGAGTTGTTTCGTTTTTTACAATTCCTCTTTTCACTATTTCACCATTCATTGAAATTACTTGAAATTGAATAGCCCCATTCAAATTTTTGAATGTCACCAGATTTCCATTTTGAATAAAATAAGCGTTTTCAACTTCTATTTCATTAAGCGCATTCGGGGTGGTAATGATTGATAAAGGATTGCAAAATTTTTCTTGTTTGCCACAAGCATTGGTAGCAGTCAAACAAACTGTATAATTGCCGTCAGAAAAATAATTGTGCGTAGGGTTCATTAAATTACTCGATTGTCCATCACCAAAATCCCAAAATGAAGCAGTGAAATGTTTTGATAAATTATTAAAAACTGCTGTTTTATTTGTGCTCGTTTTAGAATAATTAGCAAAAGGCAAATTGCCATATTGTTGCCAATTATCAAGACTGTCTAAAACCGTGTTACTTGCTATATTTTGTAAAGAAGTAGCATCGGTTGTAGAAATACCTGTGGTAATAAACGAAGCTCCTGTTGCTGCTTTATGAAAGATAGAACTGTAAAATACACAAGCGGCTAAATAGGTTCCGTAAATACTTGGATGCGATTCATCGGCATTATAAAGTTCAATAGTTGGATATTGAGCGCGAACGTTTTTCCAAGCTACACCAACTGGCACAACTGATGCTGTAAAATCTTGGGCAAACATCAAATAAGATTCCCTTAGTCTACCTTGCATGCCATCATACGTTCCAATTATAGGATAAAATGCGGCGTTGGCAGCATCTCCATTTTTTCTTCCCCAAGTCATAAAAAAGAGCGTTTCTGCACAACTATTGGTAGCCTGCACCAAACTGTCTAATTTTTTCACAAAAGGATAGGTATCACTTGCTACTTGGCTGGGAGGAAATGCTGGTTCTTGGCTTTGGCATTGCAACACAACATATTCCCAACCACCTTGTGCGATTGAGCTTATAACTGCAGGTGTATTCCACAATGATTGCGCTGTAGCACCTCCAATAGCTTGCGTTGTATAAATGATGCTATCGCCTTTTGAGATGGCTAGGTCTTTAATGGTTTTAGGCAAATCATTTACATAAATGTAACTGTTACCAACAAATAATATTTTAGTAGTTTTTGCGTTTGCAATGAGCGTGGTTATGACTAATAAAAAGAGAGCTGTATATTTTTTCATATTCAAAAGACGTATTTTTTAAAACAAAAGTTTGCTCAGTTTTTTTAAAAAATTCAGTTTACTGTTTACCAAATTAAAATTCAAAAATAAAAGAAAAATCAGTACTATTGAAAAAAAAACAATGGAGCCAATTGAGTTAATAGAAGCAAAGGAAATAGATTATTTATTTGTACAACAATCTCAATTAAAAAATGCCGGACAAGGTCTTTTTACAGCAATTGATATTTACAAAAAAGAAATGATTGCTACTTTTAAAGGCAAAATATTAACTCAACAAGAAGCCAATTTTCACGCTCTAAAAAATGAAAATCATTATTTTATGAATATGATTGATGGGCGTATTTTAGATTGTATGCACACGTTTTGTTTTGCAAAATTTGCCAATGATGCTGCCCATTTTGCAACATCCTCATTTAAAAACAATGCAATAATCACATTAAATGAGGAGCAAAAAGTTTGTTTAGTAGCCACTAAAAAAATAAAATCGGGTGCAGAAATTTTTTGCAGTTACGGCAAAGCGTATTGGAAAAATAAATAACAGCATTTTTTACCAATCTTTTTCAAGCTTCACTGGTTGTCCATTCCCTTTTTCTTTTTTTGCTCTAAGTTTCTTCTCTTCTTGATTTAATGCATTTAATAATTGATCCGCCTGCTCTTTAGTGAGTTTGCTTGGCATTGGTTTCGGTTTGTTTTTTTCATTTTCATCCTGATTTTTATCTTGGTTCTTATTTTGTTCGTCTTGCTTTTCTTTTTCGTTTTTATCCTGCTCCTTTTTATCCTTTTCTTGTTGCGCTTTGTTTTTATTTTGTTTGTCTTTGTTGTTTTCTTTCTTTTCTTTATTCTCTTTTTGCTGTTGGTCTTGTTTTTGCTTCATTGCTTGCGCGTAGGCCAAATTATATTTTGTTTCTTTAGATGTAGGATTATATTTTAATGCTTGTTTAAAGTTTTGAATGGCATCATCGTATTTTTTTTGTTCCAAAAATGTATTCCCTATATTATGAAATGAGGCAGCTTTTAAAGAGTTGTTTTTAGTATTAGATGCCGATTCTAGATATTGTTTATTTGCCTTTTCAAAATCTTTTTGTTGATATAAAGAGTTACCTAAATTATATTGCGCTTCGCGATTCTTTTTTTCTTGATACGCTTTTTCATATTCGCTGGCAGCCTCTTTAAAATTTCCTTTGCCATATAATTTATTTCCATGATAAATATGCTGGTCAGCCGTTTGAGCAAACAAATTAATTGAACAAAACAATAAAAAAAATCCGACTATTATTTTCATGCTGTGGCTATTTTTTTTCGTTCGCTAATAAGAAATTCAATGGTAATCAATACTAAACTCAGCAATAAAAAATATTGGAAATAGTTATTGTAATCAGCAAAAACAACATCGCCAAAACTTTTCTTTTCAGTAGAATTTATTTGAGTAGCCATCGTTTTTGCTGCATTTTCTGCATTATTTAATTGTGCATATATCCCTTCTCCATTGGTTGCAATTGTTTGTAATTCATCTTCATTTAATTTAGAAATAATTTCATTTCCTGCTGCATCTTTTTTATTTTCTTGCAATTCATCATCCCAAATTGGCGAACCATTTAAAGAACCTATACCAACCGTATTAATCATGATACCCTCTTCTACTGCTTTTTTCACTTCATTGTTGGCATTTTCATCATGGTCTTCGCCATCACTAATTAAAACAATACTCTTATATTTTGTGTCTTTAGGATTAAAAGATTCACGAGCCATTTTTATGGCTTCGCCTAAAACAGTTCCTTGTGAAGGAATAGATGCAGGCGTAATAGTAGATAAATTTATTTTAAGCGCACCAAAATCAACCGTTAAAGGGACGGAAACATATGCTCTTCCAGCAAAAACGATTAATCCTACTCGATTGTTTCCAATTTTGTCGATTAATTTGCTTACAAATTGTTTGGCTTTTTCTAACCGATTTGGACTTTCATCTTTAGCCAACATACTTTTACTAACGTCCAAGGCTATCATAACATCAATTCCTTTTCGTTTTACCTTTTGTGTTTTTGCATTGGCTTGCAAATTAGCTAGACCAATAATACCTACAAAAAGCGCAATAAGCAATAAAATAAACTTAAACCATTGAGCTTTTAAATTAAAATTACGTATTTGAAAATTTACCAATGCCTCATCACCTATTGTTTTTAGCTTCTTTTTTCTAACATTGACAGCCAAAAAAAACAATCCTACTAAAATGACAATAGTAAGTAAAAACCATAAATATTCTGAATGCTGAAATCGCAACATGTAGCAAAAATAGTAGGTTCGAGCATATAATAAACTGATTTATAAAATTTTTAACGAAATGAATCTGCATTTGAGAAAATACAGCATCAGTAATAAATATAAATCATTTTTTGTGATTGAAATAACATACTATAACTTTGTAGTTAAATATATAGCAACATGGCATATTCAGAAAAAGTAATCGAACACTATAATAATCCTCAAAATGTAGGAACGTTAGATAAAAATAAATCTTCAGTTGGAACAGGACTAGTAGGGGCTCCGGAGTGTGGTGACGTAATGCGTCTTCAAATTGAAGTAGATGATGCAACTGGAATTATTAAAGATGCAAAATTTAAAACATTCGGCTGTGGTTCTGCCATCGCATCATCAAGCGTAGCAACGGAGTGGTTAAAAGGAAAAAGCATTGATGACGCTGTAAAAATTGACAACATGGATATTGTAGAAGAATTAAACCTTCCTCCAGTAAAAATTCATTGTTCCGTTTTAGCCGAAGATGCTATCAAAGCTGCTATTAATGACTATCGAACAAAGAATGGCATGGAAGCACTTGAGTTAGAAGAAAAAATTGTTCATTAATTTAAACAACACTATAATACTATTAGAGAGGAAATATATTTTCCTCTTTTTTTATTTATTTTTTATTGATCATCCAAACGGCTGAAATACCCAATAAACCACCAACTATAGTATTCCAATAAATAGTTTCATGTACAAAAAA
>JBILBN010000128.1:0-3763 GCA_044353665.1 Chitinophagaceae bacterium
TGATACAACCTACTCAAAATATTGGACAAGTAGTACCTCTATAAAAGCACCATTTGATATGATTTCGTATTGTGTAGTAGATATGAACCAAAATAATGGATTGGGTGAAGTTGTTCAAAAAGATAAACTACTATTGAACAATATTGAAATGCCTAAAACCATGATGCAAGCCTGCAAACACAGCAATGGTAGAGATTGGTGGTTGCTGAAAACGGTTGGTTATGATACGAATATCATTTATCGTTTTTTAGTATCTAAAGATACCATATATGGCCCTTATATACAAAGTTTTAGTATGCAGAAATATGGATTTATAGACCAAAGAGGGCAAATGGCATTTAGCCAAGATGGTAAAAAAATGACTACACTACAAACATATAGTAAAGAGTTGTTTTTGGCAGATTTTGATAGATGCACAGGACTTTTAAGCAATCCTAAAACATTTACGATTCCAATTGATTCAACTACCAATCCTATATATGATAATCAAAATAGTTTTGATTCTATTTCGGCAGGGATATGTTTTTCGCCCAACAATAATTTTTTATACATCAGTAAATGGTGGAATATTTATCAGTTTGAATATGGACAAACCGATAGCAGTTTGGCATGGGTAAATATAAAACATGGTGCTGATACTACTATAGCGAAATTTCAAAATTATGGGCATTTAACCATGGGTGTAGATGGACGGATTTATATTGGCTATGATGGTGGCACAGCAAAACAATCGAGTGTAATTGATTATCCAAACTTAAAAGGAAATGCTTGTGGGTTTTGTAGAAAATGTTTCAGATATGATAACACAAGTGCTTATGCATTAAATGGTCCACCTAATATGCCAAACTATGAATTGGGACCCGATGGCAATGTGAATTGTGCACCAGTTAGTAATGAAGAATTAATAATGAATATTGAAGTATTAGTTGTTTTTCCGAATCCTGCATCAACAAAAATAGTTGTCAGATGTCGGATGTCGGATGTTCGCAAGGAGTTGTATAATTCTATCGGACAGCTCGTTTTATCAACAAAAGAAAATGAGATAGATGTACATAATTTGAGTAGAGGAATTTATTATTTGAAGGTTGGGAATGTGAGTAGGAAAGTGGTAGTTGAATAAAATACCCGTCCTACGGAAACCCCTCTTAATAGAGGGGAATTTAAAAAATAATAATTATGAAAACATACATGTTAATTATAACACTCATCATTATTTCTCACGTTTGCCCTGCACAGGGCAAACGTGGAAATACTTGGATAGTAGGTGGAGTTTTGGGACTTGAAGCAAAGTTTAACGGAACTCAAAAGCCAACTTTAACTATAAAATACAATAATAGTACACCAAGCTATCCACACTATTACTATTCAGGCAGTTCTTGTATTTCTGACAGTGCTACTGGCAATTTATTATTTAGTTGTAATGGAATGCGATTGTTTGATACCACAGGGGCTATTATGCAAAATGGAGACCATTTGGTGCAAAACAATTATTTTAATCACAATGCTTATCCTGGTTCACCTGGCACACAAGGTTCAATTATATTACCCAAAGGGAACAATGGTGAGTACTATGTTTTTACTGCTGGAGTGAGTGATACAAGCTATAATACTTATTGGACAGGAACAAGTACTACACCTAAAGCACCATTTGATATGATTTCGTATTGTGTGGTAGATATGAACCAAAATAATGGACTGGGTGGAGTTGTTCAAAAAGATAAACTACTATTGAACAATATTGAAATGCCTAAAACCATGATGCAAGCCTGCAAACACAGCAATGGTAGAGATTGGTGGTTGTTGAAAACGGTTGGTTATGATACCAATATTATTTATCGTTTTTTGGTAGCTAAAGACACCATATATGGACCCTATAAACAAAGTTTTAGTATTCAGAAATATGGATTTTTAGACCAAGTCGGACAAATGGCGTTTAGTCAAGATGGAAAAAAAATAGCAACATTACAAGCGTATAGTAAAAAATTATTTTTAGCTGATTTTGACAGATGCACGGGATTATTAAGTAATCCTAAAACATTTACGATTCCTATTGACTCAACTAAAGACCCTGCATTTGATAATCAAAATAGTTTTGATTCTATATCAGCAGGGATATGTTTTTCGCCTAATAATAATTTTTTATACATTAGTAAATGGTGGAATATTTATCAGCTTGAATATGGACAAACCGATAGCAGTTTGGCATGGGTAAACATAAAACATGGAGCAGATACTACGTTGGCTAAATTTCAAAACTATGGGCAGTTACAAAATGGAGTTGATGGACGAATTTATATTGGTTATTTTGGGGGAACAGCCAAACAATTAAGTGTAATAGATTATCCTAACTTAAAGGGAAATGCTTGTGGATTTTGTAGGAAATGTTTTAGATTAGATAATGCATCTTTGTTTGGTATTACAGCACCACCCAATATGCCGAACTATGAATTGGGACCTGATGGGAATGTGAATTGTGCACCAGTAGCAGTAGAAGAATTAATAATGAATAATGAAGAATTAGTTGTTTATCCGAATCCTGCATCAACAAAAATAGTTGTCAGATGTCAGATGTCGGATGTCAGCAAGGAGTTGTATAATTCTATCGGACAACTGGTTTTATCAATCCCACCCACCCCTAGCCCCTCCAAAGGAGGGGAAGTTGAAATAGATGTACATAATTTGAGTAGAGGAATTTATTATTTGAAGGTTGGTAATCTAACCAAAAAAGTGGTGGTGGAGTAAATACGTAATCATCTTTTAATTGCAAAGCCAATTTGCTTTCACTAATTTTGCGCAACTTTACATAATTTCTCAAATACTTTTCATGAACAAGAAAATTTCTGCTGCATTGATTTCCGTTTTTTATAAAGACGGTTTAGAAACGCTTGTGCAAACATTGCACGACCAAAACGTAACCATATACTCAACAGGTGGCACGCAACAATTTATTGAGGCTTTAAACATTCCATGTATTCCTGTCGAATCGGTTACCAACTATCCGTCTATTTTAGGAGGACGAGTGAAGACCTTGCATCCTAAAATTTTTGGAGGCATTTTGGGTCGAAGAAACTTGGACCAAGATTTGCAAGAAATGAAGGAATATGAAATTCCTGCTATTGATTTAGTCATTGTAGACTTATACCCCTTTGAAGAAACATTGGCCAGTACTAATGAAGAAAAATTAATTATTGAAAAAATCGACATAGGCGGCCCATCAATGATTCGTGCGGCTGCTAAAAATTTTAGCGATTTAACCGTACTTGCATCCAAAGAGGACTATGCTGTTTTAGAAAATCTATTATCCGCGCAAAATGGCGAAACTACTCTGGAACAACGCAAATCTTTTGCAGCAAAAGCATTCAAAGTGGTGATGGATTATGACATTGCCATTTCAAATTATTTTAATATCCAAACATCGCCATTGAGATATGGCGAAAATCCGCATCAATCTGCCAGTTTCTCAGGAAACTTGCAGGAAATTTTTACTCAAATGCATGGCAAGGAGTTGTCGTATAATAATTTAGTGGATGTAGATGCAGCCGTTCAATTAATACATGAAATTGCTATCAATGCAGAACCCGTATTTGGAATAATTAAACACACCAATGTTTGTGGTATTGCTTCTAAACCTACCCTTATCGAAGCTTGGAAAAACGCTTTGGCTGGTGATCCTGAAAGTGCTTTTGGCGGTGTTTTAGTTACCAATGGAATTATTAATAAAGAAGTAGCAGTAGCAATTCATGAAATTTTTTTTGAAGTTTTA
>JBILBN010000065.1:0-12491 GCA_044353665.1 Chitinophagaceae bacterium
AATTGCTACATGGGACGTGTAGGTTTAATTAACTCAGGTGGAGAAAGCAAAGGTGCAACCGATATGGCAGAAGCAGTAATGACAGCCGTTGTAAACAAACGTGCTGGAGGTATGGGATTAATTTCTGGTCGTAAGGCTTTCCAAAAACCAATGAAAGAAGGAATTCAATTATTGAACACAATTCAAGATGTATATTTAGATAACAGCATTTCATTAGCCTAATTTCAGTATTCATTTATAAAAAAACGGTTCTCTTTGAGAACCGTTTTTTATTTGCTTTTGATATACTATTTTCTAATTAATATACTAGTTCAAAATGAAATATTCAGACCATTAAATTTCATTTAGGTATTTAAAATAGCATTAACTCAATGTTTATAAAATGCGATTTTAATTTCTTTTAATTGAGCGTAATTTTATCAACAAATGAAATATTATTATTATTTGTTTTTATAAAAACAAAATAGATGCCTTTCGAAATTTCATTTAACGCAAAGTTTGAAGTTGAGCTTGTTACTTGCTGTGTTTTTACCAATTGACCATTCATATTGTATATCATTAATTCAGCTTGACTTTCGTTGTGTTGAATATGAATCGGTGTATTTTCTGTAACAATTGTAGGATAAATTTTTATTGTAGAAGATTTACTTTCTTTTTCAACTTTTATTATTTTAGAGAATATAAATTTTTCATCCATATCAATCGCTTTTATTCTATAATAGGCTAAAGAAGAGTTTGATTTCGACGCATCAATAAATTGATATTTAGAAAGAGGATTGGCTTCAACTTTTCCAATCGTAGAAAAATCAATGCCATTTTCAGATTGTTCAATTTGATATTCTTTTACATTTTTTTCATCAGCAATTGACCAATTTAAAACAATATTTTTTTCAAACGAAGAAGCCGTAAAATGTGTAAATATAACTGGCAATACTACATTTAAACTTGGCGCAAAAGCCCACTCATCTCCACCAGAACCACCACCATTAACAGCATTTCCAACAGCAAAAATTTGCAAAGGAAGAGCTCCTGTAGCTGGTGCCGTCCAATTGATTGTCCAAGAAGTTGTTGAAGGTGAACTTCCACTTGTAGCTTGTGGGCTGCTATGTTTCCAAACATTTCCACTTAATTGTGTCCCAGCAGGTGCTGTACCAAAAGTTCCTAGATTTGTACTTAAAGCAAATCCTGCTGAAGGCATATTAGAACTACTATTTACAGTAACTGTTAGCGAATAGGTTTGTCCATTATTGTAATACAAGTTGCCACTATTAAAATCAATTACCACATTGGTATTGGTGTTGGAAACACTACTATGACAACTACAACCTCCAGTTACAACTGAATTACTAAATCCTCCATTGCTATAAGACACATTCGTAAAATAAATGATTGCTAATATTGCTGTTAAAAATGAGCAGTTAATGATTTTTTTCATATGGATATTATTTTATATATTGAGATATAAAGATATATATTTTTAATTAAATACAAATTATTATTTTTTAATTTAATAAAAAACTTCAACCAACTAAAAACCAATAACTAAAAACTATATTTGCGCTCTGTATGAAATACGCACACGAAATAGAAAAACGAAAAACATTCGCCATAATATCGCATCCTGATGCTGGAAAAACTACTTTGACCGAGAAATTCTTGTTATTTGGAGGTGCCATTCAAACTGCAGGCGCTGTAAAATCAAATAAAATTAAAAAACATGCCGCTTCCGATTTTATGGAAATTGAGCGCCAACGGGGTATTTCGGTGGCAACCTCGGTTATGAGTTTTGAATATAAAGATAAATTAATTAATTTGTTAGATACACCCGGTCATAAAGATTTTGCTGAAGATACTTATAGAACATTGACTGCTGTGGACAGTGTGGTATTAGTAATAGATTGCGTAAAAGGTGTGGAGGAACAAACAGAACGCTTGATGGAAGTTTGCAGAATGAGGAGTACACCGGTTATTATTTTCATCAACAAAATGGATAGAGACGGACAAAATCCATTTGATTTATTGGAAGAAGTTGAGAAAAAATTAAACATAAAAACACAACCACTTTCATGGCCTATTAATATGGGACGTGAATTTAAAGGGGTTTATAATATTCATAATAAAAGCTTATTGACTTTTGGCGCCAATCAAAAAGCAACAGATGATGATTTAGTAAAACTCCCCGATTTATCGACCAATGAAATTGTAGCATTAGTGGGTGAACGAGATGCGAAACAACTTCGTGAAGACATGGAATTAATTAATGGCGTATATGAAAATTTTCCGGTAGAAGAATATTTAGAAGGTCATTTAGCTCCAGTTTTTTTTGGAAGTGCGGTCAATAATTTTGGCATTAAAGATTTGTTAGACACGTTTATTCAAATTGCACCAGCACCTCGCCCTCGTATGACAGATACCCGGGAAGTAAAAGCAGATGAAGATAAATTTACAGGATTCGTTTTTAAAATACATGCCAACATTGACCCCAAACACCGAGACAGAGTAGCTTTCTTACGCATTTGTTCTGGAAAATTTGAACGAAATACTTTTTATACGCATGTGCGAAATGAAAAGAAAGTACGTTTCAGTAATCCGTATACTTTTTTAGCGCGTGAAAAAAATATAGTTGAAGATGCTTATCCTGGTGATGTGGTTGGTTTGTTTGATACAGGAAATTTCAAAATTGGAGATACCTTAACAGAAGGTGAAATGATGACCTACACTGGAATTCCAAGTTTTTCTCCCGAGTTGTTTAAAGAGTTAGTGAACAATGACCCAATGAAAACGAAACAATTAGAAAAAGGCATTCGTCAGTTGACAGATGAAGGAGTTGCTCAATTATTTACCCAACACGGTGGAAACAGAAAAATTATTGGTTGTGTTGGTGATTTACAATTTGAAGTTATTCAATATCGTTTGTTGCAAGAGTATAGTGCTGCTTGTAGCTTTAGAACGCTGCCCTATTTTAAAGCCTGTTGGATTAAAGGCGATGCAACCAAAGTAGCTGATTTTATGCGTTATAAACAAGCCAATATTGTAGAAGACAAAGAAGGAAATTTCGTTTATTTAGCAGAAAGCGAATGGTATTTGAATACCGAAAAAAATAACAATCCAGATATTAAATTTTATATCACGAGTGATTTTAAATATGAACTATAAATTATTATTTTACAGGTTTAGCATTTTAACACACTAGAATTCAAATGAACAAATCTATAAAAAAAGCCGTTGAAAAATCAACGGCTTTTTTGTATTTTTAAACATCGAATATCTTGTATCCGATATCTGAATTAATAACGATACATATCAGATTTGAAAGGACCTTCTTTAGGAATTCCTAAGTAAGCACTTTGCTCTGTAGTTAATTCGTCTAAAACAACACCAATTTTAGCAAGGTGAAGACGAGCTACTTTTTCATCTAAATGTTTAGGTAAAACATATACTTTGTTTTCGTATTTACCTGGGTTCATCCATAACTCCAATTGAGCCAATGTTTGATTGGTAAATGAATTACTCATTACAAAACTTGGGTGACCTGTTGCGCAACCTAAATTTACTAAACGGCCTTCAGCTAAAACGATTACATCTTTACCTTCAATCGTATACATATCCACTTGAGGTTTGATTGTATTTTTAGTGTCGCCATAATTTGCATTCAACCAAGCCATATCAATTTCAATATCGAAGTGACCGATGTTACAAACGATTGCTTTATCCTTCATTGCACGGAAATGCTTTTCAGTAATCAAATCTCTACAACCAGAAGCTGTAACGATAATATCCGCTTCAGCAACTGCATCAATCATTTTCTTTACTTCAAAACCGTCCATTGCTGCTTGTAACGCACAAATAGGATCAATTTCGGTAACGATAACTCTTGCACCTGCACCACGTAATGAAGCGGCAGAACCTTTTCCTACATCACCATAAGAACCTACAACAGCTACTTTTCCAGCCATCATAACATCAGTAGCACGACGAATCGCATCTACTAAAGATTCTTGACAACCATATTTATTATCGAACTTAGATTTTGTAACTGAATCATTTACATTGATTGCAGGAATAGGCAAAGTGCCTTTTTCCATACGCTCATATAAACGGTGAACGCCAGTTGTAGTTTCTTCACTCAATCCTTTAATGTGTTGAACTAATTCAGGAAATTGGTCTAAAACCATGTTTGTTAAATCACCACCGTCATCTAAAATCATATTTAATGGTTTGTCTTCGCTACCAAAAAACAAGGTTTGCTCAATACACCAATCAGCTTCTGCTTGTGTTTGTCCTTTCCAAGCATAAACGCCAATACCTGCTGCTGCAATTGCCGCTGCTGCTTGGTCTTGTGTAGAGAAAATGTTGCAAGAGCTCCATTTTACTTCTGCACCTAGCGCTACTAATGTTTCAATTAAAACAGCTGTTTGAATCGTCATGTGTAAACAACCTGCAATTCTTGCTCCTTTTAATGGTTGAGATGCAGCATATTCTTCACGAACCGACATTAATCCTGGCATTTCTGCTTCAGCTAATCTAATTTCTTTTCTACCCCAATCAGCCAAACTCATATCGGCTACTTTGTAAGGTAATTGTAAATCAATTTTTAAATCTGTTGTTGACATTATATTTTATTTTAGAGTACAAATGTAAAATTAAAAGTATAATTTTCTATAATTTTTATAATATACAGGATAAATTATCTTTATTTTGTATTTTTACAGCATATATTATAAAAACATGAAAGCAAAGCAAACTCAAACAGAAAAAATATCGGAAGTAAATTACAAGATGGATGAAAAGGACATTGCCATTTTGAAAATTTTACAACAAAATGCAAAAGCTACTGTAACTGAAATTGCACAGAAAGTTCATTTGAGTTCCTCTCCTACTTTTGATCGAATAAAAAGATTGGAACAAAACGGAATTATAAAACAATATGTAACCTTAATTGATAACTCCAAAGTAAATCGTGGATTGATGGTCATTTGCTATGTATCATTAAAAGAACATAACAAAAATGCTGGAACAAAATTCATAAAATCTATCCTTGAAATGCCTGAAGTCATTGAGTGTTACAGCATCAGTGGTGAATTTGATTTTATGCTAAAAGTAGTTGGTGAAAACATGGAACGCTATTATGATTTTCATGTCAATAAACTCAGTCAAGCGGATAATGTTGGGCATATTCAAAGTGTGTTTGTAATGGGTACGATAAAGGAAACGTTGGTGAGTGTTTAGTTCCATTTTAGATGATTTTCTACAATAAATTCTTCATCCATTTTATGTGATAAATAGTTCAGTCGTTATAGTGTCCAAATAAAATATTGCAAATAATCTTGCTTACTTAATGAACAATATATTTTCATTTTTTAATTTGAATTACAAAATAAATAGTTATCTAATCTTATTTCATTACTTTTTTCGAACACTCATTTCATTATGAATCAACGCGCCATGCAAACCTTGTTTATAGGCTTTAAAATAGGGAATGATTTGATTTTTGAGTGAATCATTATTCATCAAATTGGATTGTAATAAACTGTCTTTTTTGAAATCAAATAATCCGTTTACATGGGTATCATTGGCTGTGATAACAAAATCATTCATCATAAAATGTGCATTGTCATCAATTATTGAGTACCAATAGGGTTTTGAAATGGAATCAAATCCACTTTTTCCAAAAGCAAAAAATGAGTTTGGATAATGAATGTAATCCATAACCGAAGGCAATATATTTATTTGCTGAAAAGCTTGATTGTTTGTTCCTTTTAAATGCACATCATTGGGTTTATAAAATGCAATAGGAATGGCATAAAGCCCTACTCCATTGTTGTAATAATTTAATGAGTCTTGACAAACTAAAAAATTATGATCGGCAGTAAAAACAAATAAAGTATTTTTAAACCAAGTTTTTTTAGATGCTGTTTTAAAAAATTCCCTCAATGCATGGTCGGTATATCGCACACCTCGTTGCATACTTTTTAATTTTCTAATTTCATCATTTTTAAAATCTTTGGGTAACCCGAATGGTTCATGTGAACTCAACGTAAAAACGGATGAAAAGAATGGTTGCTTTTGTTTACCAATTTCATCCGCAAAATACTGCAAATAAGGTTCGTCCCAAATGCCCCATGTTCCATCAAAATTTTTGTCATTATTGTATTCTGTTCGACCAAAATAATGAGCATAGCCAGCATTGCTTGCAAAAATATCAAAACTCATGGTCCCGTTGGTTCCTCCATGAAAAAAGGAGGTTGAATAGCCTATTTTTTTCAATAAACTAGGTAAGGCATCAATTTGATTGTTGGCATAAGGCGATGTCACAAAGTCGGCATTCATAAAGGAAGGAATGCCTGCAATAATAGCCGGAATGCCCATGGCCGAGGTGTGCCCATTGGCATACGCATTTGTAAAAACATAACTGTTTTCCAAAATGCTATCTAAAAATGGCGCATAACTTTTTCGGCCACCAATGCCAGTATAAGACTTACCAAAGCTTTCTAAAATAATGATTACTATGTTCGGTTTGATTGTCTTTTGAGATCTGGCGTAATTTTTTATTGGATTAAAATATTGTTTTAATTCTTGAGGTGTATAAAAATGATATTCATCCATAGGAGCTCCTAATTCGTATGAATGTATAATTGTAAAAGGCGTATTTAAGATCAAATTTGCATTTTGACTAGACGTATACAATAATGCAGAATTCGCTAATATTGGCTTTAACTGTAAACCTCCTCGTATGGCAATAATGGACAATCCAAAAGTAATCACCCAAATGCCTAATTGTTTTACGAAATTTAAATTGGTTGCGTTCGAATATAGTCGATGAATTTTATGATTAATCAAAACAAAAAATACGATTAATAAAACAACAAACAACGTAACGTACCAAAACTCTTTGATATAGGAAGGCAATAAATCAATGAAATCAGATTTTCGACCTAATAAATTAAATACATCGATGGTCATTCTTTTTCTGACGTAAGGAAAATAACCAATGTCGGCAATATCAAATAAAAATACGAGTATATTTGAAAACAGAAACCACCCAAATAATAATTTTGATCGAACCTTCTGCCCTTTTTCGGCTATGCTGTTTGGCAATGGAAATAATGCAAAAAATATAAACGGTAAATTAATGGTAAATACCGTTGAAATATCAAATCGCAATGAATAAAAAATAGCTAATAAATAGTCTCCAATTCCTTTTATATCAAAAAAAGTATAGTTGACGGCATAAAATAAAAGGCGGATGATTTGAAAAAAAAATACTACTCCGAGTAATTGAAGTAGTATTTTCTTATATTTTGTAATAATCATTTATTTTAAAACGGATTTTATTTTATCAAATCGTAATTCGTAATTTAAAATTCGTAATTCAAAATTAGATGTCTGTTGCTTCGCCATACGCCATTGCAGTTGCTTCTTTAACGGCCTCACTTAATGTAGGATGTGGATGCACTGAATTTAATACTTCTTTATAAGTGGTTTCTAACTTACGACCTAAAACGGTTTCAGCAATCATGTCTGTTACGTTCATGCCAATCATGTGTGTGCCTAACCATTCGCCATATTTAGCATCATAAATTACTTTTACGAAACCTTCTGTATTGCCCGATGCAGCTGCTTTTCCACTGGCTACAAACGGAAATTTACCAATTTTTAATTCATATCCGGCCTCTTTTGCAGCTCTTTCTGTCATACCAACGCTAGCAACTTCTGGGCTGCAATACGTACAACCTGGAATATTTCCGTAATCCATTGGCTCAGGTTTATGATGCGATTTTTTCTCCATAAATGCCATATTTTCTGTGCAAATAATCGCTTCTTTGCTAGCAACGTGCGCTAACGCTTGCCCAGGCGATGCATCACCAATACAGTAAATACCAGGAATGTTGGTTTGATAAAACTCATCAACTACAACTCTTCCTTTATCGGTTTTTACACCAACTACTTCTAATCCAATATTTTCGATATTTGAAACAATACCAACTGCACTTAACACCATATCGGCTTCCAAAATTACTTCACCATCTGCAGTTTTTACTTTTGCTTTAACGCCAGCGCCCGTTGTATCCACACTTTCAACAGAAGCATTCGTCATAATCGTCATGCCTTGTTTTTTGAATGATTTTTCTAATTCTTTTGAAACATCGGTATCTTCAACAGGAACAATGTTTGGCAAAAACTCAACAATGGTCACTTTAGTTCCAATGCTGTTGTAAAAATAAGCAAACTCAACGCCAATTGCACCACTACCTACCACAATTAATGATTTTGGTTGTGTTTGCAAAGTCATTGCTTCACGATAGCCGATAATTTTATGACCATCAATAGGCAAGTTTGGTAAAGCACGAGCTCTTGCTCCTGTTGCCAGAATAATATGTTTGCAATCATAAGTTGTAGAAACGCCTTCCGTTGAAGTTACATCAACCTGACCTTTTCCTTTAATTTTACCATAACCCATAATTACGTCAATTTTGTTCTTCTTCATTAAGAATTGAACACCTTTGCTCATTTTATCGGCTACACCTCTACTTCTTTTAATCATTCCATCAAAATCAGCAGTTGGATTGCTTAACAGCACACCATAATCGGATGCATGTTTTACATATTCAAAAACTTGTGCCGATTTTAGCAACGCTTTTGTAGGAATACAACCCCAATTTAAACACACACCTCCTAGACTTTCTTTTTCTATTACAGCCGTTTTAAATCCTAATTGAGAAGCTCTTATAGCGGCTACATATCCACCAGGACCAGCACCTATAACGATTACATCATAATTCATATCGTAAAATTTATTGTTTGAGAATGGCAAAAGTAATTAAAAGCGATTGAAAACAAAAATCAACCTTTATGATTTCCTTCTATTTTGTTGTCTACGGGTTCTTTTTTCATAATTTTTGTAATAGCGACACAATTTAACATCTAAAAATCTTGAATTAACAGTAGATGCTGAAGGCAACACAATTCCTTTTTTAGAAATATTAATTGGTGTATAATTGAGCATAAAATCGAGCTCTTGAAAGTTTTCATCGTGTAAATAAATACCACTTGGTTCGTTGTAGTCGCCAATAAAATAACTTTCCAATTGCTTAGCTGTAGGTCCGTTATTTATAAAATTTACGGAGTCCCAATTCTTTTGAATGACTTGTTCAAAATCTGAACTGTAAAAAAAATAAACCGGACAAAAAGTTACAGATGAACTCAAGTAATCGATGAGCGCATTGTTTATATTTTGTGTTTCAAGGGTTACCTGATCGGCATCCAATTTGCGATTCATTTCTTTTAATTGATCTATTTTTCGCTCATTTTCATGCAACATAAACAAGATTGCTTGAGGCTTTTTAATTGCTTTTTTATTAAAAAAGAAAGAAGATAGACTAATGAACAGAATAGAAAGCAGTGCAAAATATTTTAAATTTTTCATGTTGTTTTTTATTGATGATTAAATGATTACTCGTACAAAGCTTGCTCCTTTTTTAAACTTTTATCGAACCAAAAAGTGCCAAAAGGAAGCAAAGAAGCTATGCCTGCTGTGAATGCTCGTTTAAACGACCATTTACAAACAATCCATGTTTTTAAAATTGCAATAGCCAGTAACACAAATAAAAAACCATGCACCCAACCATTGATGATAACGGCTTGAGGAAATTTAAATATGTATTTTAGAGGCATTGAAACAAATAATAAAAAGAGATACGAAATACCTTCCACCATGCCTATTAATCGAATTTGTTTAACCGAATTTAATTTACTGCTCATTCAGCAAAGATGCTGTAAAAATGATTTATTTATTCTTTTTTTTGTTTTGATAAATGAAGGATTGTGTTTTTTTAAGAGATTAAATGATTTTAAATAATAGATAAGATCTTATACACTTAAAAAAACATATGCTGGAATTTATTGTTATGCGATGGCTTTACTATCGCATTTTTTTTTCAACTAACCGTTGCGTCTCACAACCGAAATACGCATTTTAGTGAGAGACTAACTTGTAAATAAATAATTTCTCCCTTTGATAATTTGTAACAAGAAATTAACTACATTTGAAAAATGCAAATATCAGTCATTTGTTTCGGGTATCACTCCAATGGGAGTGACCAAACCGAAGGTTTGTTTCGGGTATAAGCTAGTTGCAAGAAATGCTAGGACGACTGCTACGTGAGAAAATAATAGTAAATTTGAAAATCATAAAAAGAACAATTTATAAATGGCAGAAAAGTATAAAATAGCTAGTTTGTTTTCAGGATGTGGAGGACTTGACCTTGGTTTTATTAAATCAGGGTTTGACGTAGTTTGGGCAAATGATTTCTTTAAAGAAGCTGTTGAAACATACAAGAAAAACATTGGAAACCATATAGTTTATGGTGACATAACTAAAATCCCTAGTGAAGAAATCCCTAATGATTTTGATATACTTTTAGGTGGTTTTCCTTGTCAAGGGTTTTCAGTTGCCAATACAAAACGAAGTATGGAAGATGAAAGAAATTTTTTGTACAAAGAACTTTTAAGATTAATTAAAGATAAAAAACCTAAATTTTTTGTTGGAGAAAATGTAAAAGGGCTACTTTCTATGCAACAAGGAAAAGTTATAAATATGATTATTGATGATTTTAGAGCTTTAGGTTATAATGTTGAATATAGATTACTTAAAGCCTCCGATTATGGTGTTCCTCAAAATAGAGAGAGAGTTGTCATTATAGGTAATCGACTAGGGCTAAAAAACCCATTTCCTGAAAAAACACACGGTTTAGTTAATAATTTATTTGATGATAACTTAAAACCTTATGTTCCTGTAAAGGATGTTGTTGGGCATTTATCAAAAGTTCGTACAAGAGATGCTTCATTTGAATTGAATGGAAATATCATATACAATCACGTTGCTAGAACAAATGTTGCAGATAAATTTTGGGGAAGAAAACACAAAGTAAATCAACACGACATATGTGATTATTTAAAATATTGGAGAAATAAAAGTGGTTGGTCAACCAAAAAAGTTGATGAACATTTTGGTTATGCACATACTGCTGGACATTGGTTTCGTAAAGATAATAATTCGGGAAGTATTCCAAATCCTAGTGATTGGTGGGAACTCAAAAAAATATTAGGTTTTGACGACACCTACGACAAAGCAGTAACTGAATTAGAACTCAAAGAAATTAAATTTGAACAATCTTTAAGAATAAACAATTGGGAACTCCCAAGTGATACAATCACCGCAACTGGCCCAGAAATTCATCCAAATAGAGAAAGAAGAATGTCGGTAAGAGAGTGTGCCATTATTCAAACATTCCCTAATGATTTTGTTTTTTGTGGTAGCTTAGGAAATATGTATAAACAAATTGGAAATGCTGTACCAGTTTTATTAGCCCAAAAAATAGCTGAAGTAATTAAAATAGAATTAGATAAATATGAACAATCTATCAAAAAAACAAATAGAGCAACTAACGAAAATCGAATTGTTAGAGCAGAAGTATTTGAATAAATATTTCTACTTTTTAAAGTTTGCCGAAGATGAATTGCTTTTTGGTTTTAAAACTAAATACAAAATCAAAGACGATTGGTATCCTAAATGGAATCCAAATGAAGAAGGTAAGGGCATTTCTGATTTCGCAACTGGTGCAGAACGAATTGTATATTCTCTTCTTAATGGAAAAGGAATAGGACAACCAAATTCAGCACCTATAGGTGCTGACCTTTTTTTTGAAGTAGAAGATGCATTTATTCATATTGACCTAAAAACTGTTCAAACAAGAAATATTGGAGATTATACAAGCGATATTTTTGTTGGTAACAATCAGAACAGTTATAATGGAAAACTTGATGTAAGCGGAATTGAAAAAACATATGACGAAGCTTGTTTGCCAACATTTTATACTTTGTCCGACAAGACGAAAAAAATATGTTTAACCTATTTCATTACAATTCTTTATGAAGAAACTAATTTGGACATACTTACTATTTCAATAATTTCAATGCCAAATGGTGAATTATTCCCTTACTATGGTAAGAGAGTACTAAAGGCTGGTAAGGTTTTATATCCAGATGGAAATCCAAAAAGAGAAACTCATGCAAAATCAGTAAGGTTTAAATGGAAAGAAGTTTCAGAATTTGAGCTTTTAGAACAAAACAAAAAAAGAGTAAAAATTGCATATTTCAACAATGAAATGAATGATGAATTAAAAGCCAAACTAGTTTATTTTGACGAATTGAATAAAAGTCAAAATACTTAAAGATAAATGGGACAAAAATTAAGCACATCTTGCAACAGCACCTACCCAAAAGTGGCGGTTCAGTGGTTAAATCAAGCTTTGTGCTTCTATCAAAGTTACTGCTCGGTTGACAGTGAAGTGCTTCGAAATCGCCACCTATTCTTATGGATTTTGCAAATAAATATCGATGTTTTTTTCATAAAATCTATCCGATTTGATGAGTGCAAAAATTCTATGAATGAGTTTACTTCTCATGGCATTGAGTACACACATTTTGTT
>JBILBN010000018.1:0-38473 GCA_044353665.1 Chitinophagaceae bacterium
TGAGCAATTTTATATAATTCAAAAATAAATAATAAAAAAACCGTTTAGAATATCTAAACGGTTTTTTAAATTAAATGCTATTTTCAAATCATGTCTGGTCTTCTTTCTTCAGTTCTTTTAAGGGCTTGTTCTTGTCGCCAATCTTCTATCAGCTTAAAATTTCCACTGAGTAAAACTGCTGGTACAGTTAACCCTTTAAACTCGGCAGGTCTTGTGTAAACAGGAGGGGCAAGCAATCCGTCCTGATGTGAATCAGTAAGGGCAGAAGTTTCATCGTTTAAAACGCCCGGAATGAGTCTGCCAATACTATCTACTAAAATAGCAGCAGCAAGTTCTCCACCACTTAATACATAATCGCCAATTGAAATTTCAAGGGTTACATATAAATCTCTAATTCGTTGATCAATGCCTTTGTAATGACCGCAAATAAGCATTACATTCTCTTTTAAAGAAAGGGTATTCGCTATTTTTTGATGAAAGTTTTTTCCATCGGGGGTTAAATAAATTATTTCATCATAAGTTCTTTCGGTCTTTAATTTGTCAATTAGGTTACTCAGTGGTTCACACATCATAACCATTCCTGCACCACCTCCATATTGCATGTCATCTACTTGTCCATGTTTATTAATTGCATATTCTCTTAATTGATGCAAATGAACATAAAGTAATCCTTTTTCTTTGGCTCGTTTTAAAATAGAATGATTGAAAGGACTTTCCAACAATTCGGGCATTAAGGTAATAATATCAAATCTCATGTTGCACTTTAAAGTTCTAATAATCCATTGGCTATTTCGAGTGTAATTTTCTTTTGTTTAGGCTCATTGGCTAAAATTAATTCATCTGTAATTGGAATTAAAATTTCATCTTCTTTGTAATTAACAGCCAATAAAATTTGTTCACCATTAATATAAACATCTTCTATTTTTCCTATTTCTAGTTTGTTTTGATCATATAAACTAAATCCAATTAAATCTGTCCATCGGTTTCCATTATTGATTTCTATTGTTAAAGTGGGAGGTGCAAAAACATTTTTATTCAATATATTTTTAGCTTCTTCTCTGTTGTCAATTTGTTCTAATGTAAGAATCATTTCATCATCATGGGTTTCTTTTTTTGCTTTTATAAAAAAAGGAATAAAGCTATTTGGATTTAATTCAATCATAATTGCATCCAATAAATCAGTATCAAAATCCAATGGCAATTGATGTGATAATACAATATCTCCTTTTACACCATGTACTGAAGTAATTTTTCCTATTAATGTCATAATCTATCAAAAGTAAATTGTATCTGTATAATAATCTTCATTTTATGCAAATTAATTTATAGTACAACTAAAATCCTCCTGCTTAATAAAGAGAAGGAGGATTTTTTACTCAACTTAAAAAAATAGTAAGCGTTTACTGTAAATCTTCACTGTTTTTTAAGTCTTGAATATGTTTTAAGGCGTCAGTAACTACATCGCTACAAACTACTATAAAGCAATCTTTAGTGGCATGTTCAATCGCATAATCTATGGCTTCTAATTCTTTTAAAATAACGGTCACTTTCATGTCTTTTTTGATACTAAAAATTCCTTCTTTCAATAATTCAACGATTTCTATTTCAGAACGACCACGAAGGTGCTTGTCTTGTCTAATAATAATTTCATCGAACATGGATGCAGCAATTACGCCTAATTCACGAATATCATCATCGCGCCTGTCGCCGGTACCTGCTATTAATCCAATTTTTTTAGAAGCAGTTGTTTTGTCAACATATTGTTTTAACACCGCAAAGCCTGCAGGATTGTGTGCATAATCTGCTAATACTTGGAAGTTTTTAAATTGAAATAAATTCATTCTACCAGGCGTTTGTGCAGGGTTAGGGATAAATGTTCCCAAAGCTTGACGAATGTCCACCACTGTGAAACCTCTTAAATAACCAGCCAAAACAGCCGGCATAATATTTAATACATTAAACAATGCTTTACCTCCTTGAGTTAATGGTATTTGATGTGCTTTTTCAATTTGAATTTTCCAAGCGCCTTTTTGAATATATATCCAATCAGTAGCTTCATCATAAATAGCAGCAATGCCGTTTTTATCACAATGTTCTTTAATTCGTTTGCTGTTTGAACTCATGCTGAATAAAGCTATTTTGCAATCCAATCCTTCTCTCATGCCATATACTAAATTGTCATCGGCATTTAAAATAGCATAACCGTCTTTAATTACACTTTTTACAACAACTGCTTTTACTCTTGCCAATTGTTCTACTGTGTCAATACCACTTAATCCTAAATGGTCTGCACTAATATTGGTTACAATGCCAATATCACATTTATGAAAACCTAAACCAGCACGAAGTATGCCACCTCTTGCACATTCCAACACCGCAAAATCTACCGTTGGATCTTTCAACACAAATTCTGCACTAACTGGGCCGGTACAATCGCCTTTTACCATCATTTGGTTTTGAATGTAAATTCCTTCGCTGGTTGTGAAACCAACTTTATGTCCCATGTTTTTTACCAAATGGGCAGTTAATCGGGTAGTGGTTGTTTTTCCATTGGTACCAGAAACAGCAATGATAGGAATACGAGCTGAACTTCCTGGAGGGTACAACATATCTATGACAGGTTCTGCAACATTACGAGCTAAACCTTCGCTTGGGTCAATGTGCATTCTAAAACCAGGTGCAGCATTTACTTCTAAAACAGCACCTCCATTTTCTTCCAGTGGAGTTGATAAATCAGATGCCATAATATCAATTCCACAAATATCTAAACCAATAATTCGGGCTATTCGTTCTGCTAAAAATATATTATTCGGATGCACATAATCAGTTACATCAGTGGATGTGCCACCGGTACTTAAATTAGCCGTGGGCTTTAAAAATAAAATTTCATTATTAGGAATAATACTTTCTAATGTTAATTCTTTATCCAATAAAATCTTTTCTGTAACGGCATCTATTTTAATTTGAGTCAATACTTTTTCATGCCCAAAACCACGACGAGGGTCGCTATTTACTTCATCGATTAATTCCTGTAAAGTAGATTTCCCATTTCCTGTAACACAAGCAGGTGTTCGTCTTGCAGCACAAATAAATTTAAAATCAATCACTAATAACCTGAAATCATGACCCGTAATAAATTTTTCACAAATGATAGAACGGCCATGTTTTTGAGCAATATAGAGCGCCAGCAATGCACTTTCCCAATCTAAAATATTCGTAGTTGCACCTCGACCATGATTTCCATTAATGGGTTTTAATACGATAGGATAACCAATTTTTTGAATTGCCTCTTCTAAGCCTTCGGCATCATAAATAATACGGCCTCTAGGTACAGGCACTTCTGCTGCTTCTAATAAATTTTTGGTATCTTCTTTATCACAAGCAATTTCTACAGCAATATTGCTGGTAGTGCTTGCCACAGTAGCTTGAATCCGTTTTTGATTTTTGCCATATCCAAGTTGAACTAAGGAGTTTTTATTTAAACGAATCCAAGGAATATTTCTATTGATTGCCTCTGTAACAATAGAACCTGTGCTGGGCCCAAGACGAAATTTTTCACGAATCTCCCTTAATTCTTGAATAAAAGATTCTAAATCAAATTCACCTCCTTCAATTAATTTTTCTGCAATTTCAACAGCTGCTTTAGCGGTTTGTTTTCCTACTTCTTCTTCTTCATATGAAAATACAACATGATAAACGCCTTCTTTGCCAGCGCCTCGTGTTCTTCCAAAACCAGTGTTCATACCAGCAAGTGTTTGAAGTTCCAATGCTATATGTTCAATAACATGTCCCATCCAGGTTCCGTCTTCAACTCGTTTAAAAAAACCACCTTCAACGCCTTCACTGCATCTGTGCGAAAACATGGTAGGAAACATGCCTTTAATTCTTTCTAAAAATCCTTCAATTTTATTAGTTGGTTTTTGTTCTAACTCTTCTAAATCCAACAACATCACAACTAATTTATGTCGATTTGCACTCCAATAATTGGGCCCTTTCATTACTTTAATCTCAAGAATTTTCATGTATAAATTATTTAAGACTTCAAAGTAATTCTTTCTAAATTCAATTGCAAATTTATTATAAAAAGAATTTTAAAAAAGTTGACAGATGTCGGTTGTTGGTTGTCTGGGAATGCAGTTTTTGTTGAATAATAAAGACGCTTTTATTTCTAAAATAGCTCAAAATACCTTTATGTACTCAGTGTAAAAAATAGAAATAAAAAAGGGTAATTATTAAAGAAATTGTTTCCTGCGTCGCAAACTCGTGTATTGGTGCTCATAATTAATTATTAATCATTCAAAATTATTCATTACTTTCGCAAAGTATTAGGTGTCCTTAATTTTTTTTTTAAATGAAAGATGAAAAGGGAATACTGTGAAATTCAGTAACACTACCCGGTGCTGTAAGCTCTATAAAAATTGTAAAAAAAGCCACTGTTTAATTCTAGACAAAAAATGGGAAGGCAAACAATTAAAGAGGAGATAAGTCAGAAGACCTGCCTAACACAACAATTATTAGATGGTTTCGGGAATAAAACCAACGGTAGACATAGATATAATTTCTGTGTTTATTTTCATTTTCCCATTTTTTTAAATAGATATAAAAAATGAAGAAATTATTTACCATTTTAATTGCAACCTTCGTTGCACAAACAAGTTTTAGTCAGGTAGCAGACTTTGAAAACTTGACCTTTCCTGCAGGCAAAAATTATTGGAAAGGAAATCCTGGACTACCTGGAAATACAATTTTTCAGTCAGGAAATTTTAGTTTCAGAAATCAAAATGATACGAGTTCATGGGGTGATTATTGGAGTGGATGGGCTTACTCAAAAGGGAAAGATAGTATTACTACTTCTTATGATACAAGTGATTGTAACGCGTATCCTGCAATTGGATTTTCTGCTTCAAATAATTATGCAGTTGCTTATCAAAGTTTTGATGATTTGAATAATCACATTGGAATAAATGGTTATCCTGGATCAACATTAGCTGGTTTATTTATTACCAATTCAACGATTACTTATCGTTCAATGCAAAATGGAGATTTTGTTGCTAAAAAATTTGGTGGTGTAACAGGAAATGATGCTGATTTTTTAAAAGTGCGTTTTATGGGTTGGGCAAATGGATTACCAATAAATGATACTGTGGATTTTTATTTAGCAGATTTTAGAGATGCAAATAATGCCAACGATTATATTATTAAAGATTGGACTTTCGTGAACCTGACTAAATTAGGAAATGCAGATAGCATAACTTATTATATGGTTTCTAGCGATAATACTGCTACAACACCAAGTTATATTAACACTCCAACCTATTTTTGTATTGATAATGTAATTATGACACCCTCTTCGGTATCAGATTTATCCCAAATCACATCAATCAAAATCTATCCAAATCCAATCAACAATGAATTTCAAATTTCAAATATATCAACAGAAGCTATGAAATTTTCTATCCTAAATTTGAATGGACAAATTGTTTTTGAAGATAAATTAACAGGAAATAATTCGATGAAAATAAATTCAGAAAACTGGAGCCAAGGAGTTTATGTAATTAAAATTCAGCAAGGGCAAAATCAATTTTATCAAAAAATAATTAAGTAATCTTGAAACAACTTTTTATTTTATTTTTTGTTTTTTGTGTGGTTAATGTCAAGGCGCAATTTGCTCCTCAAGCCGGATTATTAGGGAGTACAGCCATTTATAAAGACAGTGCTGTTTTTGTAGATTGGGCTAGTAATTGCACCATTAACAGAGGTTGGATGAATGTTGCTGATACCACGTTGGGAAAGACAACTTCTGGAACGAATTTATCTGCTTTAGGTATTCCTGATGGAGATGTAGTGAGTTTAGGTGATGGTGGAGAAGCAATTTATTATTTTTCAAATCCTATAATTAACGGTAATGGTTTTGATTTTGCGGTTTTTGAAAATGGGTTCAGAAGTCCTGCCGATAGTAATTTATCGTACATGGAATTGGCTTTTGTGGAAGTAAGTAATGATGGTGTAAATTACAAACGTTTTGCAGCTACTTGCAATATGGATTCGAGTATGCAAGCGGCTGGCTATGGCCAATATACGGATTGTAGATTGGTAACTGGTTTGGCAGGAAAATACATTGCAAATTATGGAACTCCTTTTGATTTGGACGAGTTTTTGTCGTTATCTTCAATTAATATTAATGATATTCATTACATTAAAATTAAAGACGTGGTTGGAAGTATTAATCGAAACTATTGCAGTTATGATGCGCAACAAAACGTCATCAATGATCCATATCCTACCGATTTTATTACGGGTGGTTTCGATTTAGAAGCCTTAGGAATTATTCATCAACTCTATCCAACTTCTGTTTCAAATGAAGGAAAAGAAAATGTCATTTCTGTGTATCCAAATCCTTGTCAAAATCAATTGCAATTTCAATCAAACGAAAAAATAAAAACAGTTTCTGTAATTTCAATTGATGGCAAAATTGTTTTGCAATTCAATGAAATGAATCAAAATAATTTCGATGTTTCCTCATTGAAAGTTGGCATTTATTTATTGAAAATAGAAACAGAGCAAGGTAAAATTATTCATCAATATTTTACGAAAAATTAATGAAAAAATTTGTAAAAATTAAATCACACACTTTCCCTTTTCTCAATTTGGAATTTGGAATTTTGTATTTTTTTGCATTTTTTTTAAACGCTTGTGTAAAAGATATTCCTAAACCAGATTCTAAAATCACTCCAAATGCAACTCATAAAGGAATGATTATTTTAAATGAAGGTTCTTATGCAAATAATAACGCTGAAATTTCTTTTTTAGATTTTGAAAATAATACAATATGCAATTCAATATTTAATACTGCAAATAATAAAAGTTTGGGTGATGTAGCGCAAGATATTATTTTGGTTAATGGCAACTATTATATCACAATAAATAATTCC
This sequence comes from Chitinophagaceae bacterium, assembly GCA_044353665.1. Classification (GTDB taxonomy): domain Bacteria; phylum Bacteroidota; class Bacteroidia; order Chitinophagales; family Chitinophagaceae; genus OLB11. The sequence continues at coordinate 6,933 of JBILBN010000018.1, forward strand.
AATAAAATTGTCGTTGTTGATGCAATGCGTTTTAATGAAGTGAAAACGATTACTAATATTCCTAATCCACGATATTTTTTAAAAATAAATGATTCGGTTTTATATGTAAGTTCTTTGTATTCAAATTCAATTTTTGTATTGAATACCAATCAAAATGAAATTATCAATACGATTCAACTCGATTTTGCAAATACAGAAAAAATGATTTTGTTGAACGGAAAAGTATATGCTTCCAATTGGAATACGAGTTGTAATTTTATTTATCTAATTAATCCATTAACGCATTTAATTGAAGATAAGATAAATATTAGTGGATATGCTGCACATCAAATTGAGATTGATAAAAATGGGATGTTGTGGGTATTGTCGGGCAATAAATATCAAAACACAAATTCATATTTTACGGTTATTAATCCAACGACAAAACAAATTATTAAGTCGTTTACATTTACAAAAGAACAAGATCCTTTTCGTTTAGTGTTTAATAAAACGAGGGATTCGCTGTATTTTTTGCAAGTCAATTATCAAGGTCAAAATGTCAACAATGGATTGTATAAAATGTCAATTGAAAATACAATGCTACCAAGTCAGCCGTTTATTCCTGCGCAAACAAATTCTTATTTTTGGGCTATTGGTTTAGATACTTTTTACAACCAAATTTATTTATCAGACCCAAAAGGATTTAATCAAAGCAGTGCTGTAATGAAATATGATTTGCAAGGGAATTTTATTCAATCATATAAAGCTGGCATTGGGGCTAACACCTTTTTGTTTCCATAAATGAAAAGGTATTTTACCATATTATGTATGATTTTTGTTCAACCATTAGTTGCACAAGACACAACGCATGTTTTAAAAAATGCAGTTATTTATGAACAAAAAAAAGAAATAAAATTTGCTGAAACGCAACCTATTCCACAGGAAATAATAAATAATTTTCAACATACTTCGTTGCAACAACTTCTAGAAATGCATACAAATATTTTTGTAAAAAATTATGGAATAAGTACGTTGAGTACCATCAGTATTCGGGGTAGTTCAGCCGCACAAACACAAGTGAATTGGCATGGAGTCAATATTAATAATGCCACAACTGGATTAACTGATTTTAGTAACTTGGCTGTTTCTTTGTTTGACAATATTGATATTCAATATTCAAGTTCATTTAAAAATTCATCTTTATCTGGGAGTGTAAATTTGGACGATAATAAACCTGTTTTTAGAAAATATTTTAAAACAAAATTTGCATTGGGTTATGAGAGTTTGCAAAATGTAAGCGCTTTAGCCAGTGTGCTTTATTCTGATCAAGTTGTTTATAACAAAACAAAAATTACAGTTAGTAATGCTCAAAATTTATATTCATTTTATAATGAAGATAAAGCAGTAATGGAATCGACCAAGCATGCAAAAAGTAATCAAATTGGAGTGATGAATGACTTTGCTGTCAACATTCGTTCAAAACATGTTTTATCTGTTTACAGCTGGTTACAACATACACAACGTGAAATTCCGGCAACAACATTTGAGCAATTTAGTGCTAAGAAAGAATTTATTTCGTCCTTTAAAAACATCATTGAATTTCAGCCCAAAGGAACCGATTATTTTTCAACCTCCTCGTCATTGGCTACTTTGTTTGATTTTTATACGTATGAAGACTCGACCGTTCGCATTAAATCAAATGCGTACACATTTACATTGCCTTATTCTCAAACAGTTAATTTTAAATTCAACAGATATAATTATTTGTATTTTAAATTAATGGGAAGAAGTTCATTTTTATTAAATCAGTCAAATGCTGATATACATACAATTGGTTTTAATGCTGCCTTTACCAGAGAAAATATTTTGCAACGAATTTCGATTAAATTGTTAATTCAAAAAGAGTTTAGCAATATTTTTTCGCTCCCTTTTGTGTATTCGATTTCTTCGAAAGTTAAAATAAAATATGGATTAGAAGTGTATGCCAATTTTTCTACCAATTATAGAATGCCTACATTAAATGAACTGTATTACAATCCCGGAGGAAATATTGATTTGAAACCAGAAACAAGTAAAAATATTGAGTCTGGGTTTCATTATATTAAACAATATCATCAACATACTTTATTTGTGAGTTCAGCGTTTTATAAACGAAAAGTGGATCAATGGATTGCTTGGTATGGCAATGCTATATTAACGCCGCATAATATTCAGCAAGTGGAAAGCAAAGGATTGGAAATGAATTTGAATTATGATGTTGTGTTGAAAAAATACCAAAAGCCAGTTGCAGGTTTTGATATATTAATAGCCAGTAAATATCCTTCATACACAACGTTTAAATCTTCCATTTTATATGCCTACACATTGTCTACGACAAAACAATCTGCTATTATAAACGATTATTCAATTGGTAAACAAATACCTTATGTTCCTCGATATCAATTTAAAATGAGTGTTGGGTTTCAGCATAAAAACACAGAAATGCATTTTGTACAAACCTATACCGGATATCGTTTTGTAACTACAGATGAAAGTCAATATTTAAAACCGTATGCAACTTCAAATTTTTGGGCAAGTTATCATTATCGATTTCAAGCCTTAAAAGGAGCTATCAATATTCGGTTCAATAATATTTTAAACAAGTCATATCAAAGTATTGTAGGTAGGGTAATGCCAGGTCGAAATGGCACCATCGGATTTACCTTTGAGATTCCTTAATAAAAAAAAACACCTCAAATTGAGGTGTTTTTTTTAATCTTTTTTGTCAATTAAATTAATGTTGAACAGAAATTTTATGAACAGATGAATTGTTTTTAGAATCAAAAATCAATACATTGTAAATGCCTTGAGCAAGATTTGACACATTTAATTCTATTTTGTTTTGACCGAGAGCAGTTTTGATTGATTTTGTTTCAATCATATTACCATTTAAATCAACTATAGAAGCTAAAATTATATCGCTTTCTTTCATATTTAATTCAATGTTTACTTTATCTGATGTAGGATTTGGATAAACAGTTACGTTTTTGATAGTCGCTGTAAAATCAGTTGTTCCTGTAGGATACAATGAAGTTAAATTTACGGCTTGATATACTTGTTTATCAGTTCCTTGAATCCAAGCAACTACATACAAATTTTTAAAATCTTCAACCCCATGTTCTATAGCGTTGTTAATATGGTTAGCCGTAGTTCCATCAGTTGCTAATTTATAATTTCCATTAAACGTATAACTCATCGATAATGAATCCGAATTGCCTATTGCAACATTTGGTAAAGTAGTCCCTAATTCAGAAGGCAACATTTTTTTAGTAACTTGATAAAAAATGGTTTCACCATTTGTTTTGAAATTTTTAACCGTTGACTTTTCTAAAATAGCAACATATACTTTAGCACCTGTTGCAGTAAATAATGGTGAGAATTTTACTTTTGCAGTTAAACTATTCCCTACTTGAGCATAAGTTCCTGTTAATTTATACTGAGCTGGTACTGCACGAGCAGCATCATACAATGCAGCTGTAAATGAATTTGCATTTTCATCCCAACCACCATCTATCTCCATACGAGGAATTGAGTTAATCGCATAATAATTTCCTCTTCTGTTTACGGTTTCTGCTGTTGCATAAGGATCACCTGTTCCAGGGAAATTTTGTTGAAATTTAACCGCCACATAATCTGCTTTTGGTTTGCTATCTACAATTGAATGAAAATTAGCATTTCCTGGAGTACATGGAGGGCAAGTAGAGCTTGTATAAACTTCTAATAAAGGAATACGTTGTACAGCTTCGCTCAATACAGTAATGCTTTTTGTACTTTTATCGTTTGTGGTATTTGCATCAGTATTTGAACCGTTTAAAAGGGTTGCATAAGCTTCTACTGTGTAAGTTCCAGTAGTTGCATTCCAAGGAGTAGTGTGTGTAAAGTTATAAGTTGTCAATGAAGGAATGTTTAACCCTGATAAAACTGCCGAAACAGGAGCTCCTCCATTTATTTTATAATTTATAGTCATTGAAGTTATAGTAGTTGTACCTAAATTTTTAATAGCACCAGTGATGTTATTATTTCCTTGGGCTACAAATTTATTGGTATTAATTTTTGTAACTGTTAAATCATAAGCAGATTGTACTCCAGGTATAAATGAATAAAAAGAATTGTCTGATGCATCATCAGCATCTGTTGTTGCCGTATTTAATGCAGGAGAACCAGCAACACTCAATGCACTTGTGTTAGATATTTGTACACCAGCAGTTAGCGCAACTGTTACAGGACCTGCTGCAGAACCAGAACGATGATCAACAATATGTATTGTGTTGGTAGTTTCCTCTAATACAATTGACCAATAACACCATGCAGCTGCATTTGATGCTACACTGTATGAATTATATTGTATCCAAAACTGACGATTAGGAGCCGTTCCAAATGTTTTTGTAACAATTGCATCGTTTGCTCCTGTGCCTTGAATACCCCAAATACAAACAGATTTATTAGGAATAGTAGCATTTGGTAAAGTTGAATTTGTTGCATTAGGTGCAGCCAAAGTAGTAGCAACATCAAACGTAACAATTCCTGTAGAGGATGCCTTAAATTGTGTAACAGCTGCTCCATTAAACGAAAATGTAAAAGGAATATTAGTTGCAGCACTCCAAGTTGGTGTTGCCATGGTTGCCATTAATGATGTCCAACCTGTTTGTGCAGGTTGCTCTGTGTCAATATTGATTCCACCAGGGTTGGTGTTGGCATTTATATTGGGCAATTGCCAATATTGTGCTTGTGCCATTGAGAAACTTGCTAAAGCAAGTAATGAAAGTACTATTTTTTTCATTTATAAAATATTTTAGATTGCTAATGTAAGATTATTTTCTTGTAATAAAAATAAATGCTACCTAAAAGGTAGCATTTGAGGAAAATAATTATTTTAAATAATTTATTCAGTAATTACAATTGATTTTACAATTGATTTTCCTTCGTTTGTGATTTTTAAAATATATGTACCTTTTGATAAATCAGAAACATTTAATTTGATTTCTGAATTAATGTTTTCTAAAGAAACTGTTTTGATTGTTCTTCCTAAAACATCTACAAAACTAAAGGTTGCATCACCATTTACTCCTCTAACATTTAAGTCAAATGAAGTAGGGTTAGGATACACATTTACATTTGCATTATCAAATTCATTAATGCTTGTTACAACTCCAGTTTTTGCAATTGATGTTGCACCAGAACCATATCCACCACCGAAATTTATTAATGGTGTAGTATTTGCACCATCAAATAGTTTCACATATCCTGTATCAGCTGCTACTGCTGCTCCATATAAACCATCTCCATATACATCGGTAACTTCAAGAGTATAACACTCACTTGCATTCAATGAAAATGGATACATAAATAATTTCTTTGCATCAACACCTCCTTGACCATTTGTACCTGGCCCTGCTGTGTAAGTTTGTTGTTGAACTATTCCACCTGTTGAATTTTTTAATTTCCAAGTAATTTCACCAGGATAATCATCTGTTTTTACGTTCAAAGTCCAAGTTTTAAAATTAGCCGTAATTGCTGATGAGGATAAAATTTTTGAGTTATCAGTAGCAAGTAAATCTCCAGCAGTCGTTACTTCATAGGTAACAGGCGTTGTGCCTGAGTTGAAAGTATAATTACCTATATTTACAGAAGCAAAATCATATGTGCCTAAGTTTCCACTCCAATTAAAGCTAGCAACGTTGGCACCGGCTACTTTAGCTACTACAGTTGCTGATGTTATTGGAGTCGTACCCATGTTTTGAATTTTAGCAGTTAAAAGAGTAGGAGAGCCAGCACAAATATTAGTTGGAGTTCCTACAGAAATAGTAGATGCATTTGTACCAGTTATTTTTGATGGACAAGACTGGATGTAAGGAGTCCAAAAGTTTTCTTGAAGCATAGCTGGTGAATACCCTGCTGTAGAAAATGCAACAGTTCTATTAGGACAAATTACATAAAATTGCGGATATCCATCTATCGGGTATTGAGTTTTAATGCCTGCTTGATCTAAAATAGTGTAATTAGTTCCTGCAACCCAATTTCCTTGTGTGTTTGTACCAGTGCCCATTAAATCAGCATTTGTAGTTGAAGCATCTCCTTCAAAAAAGAAAAATTTTATTTTTTTAGGACTAATTGTACCATTTAGACCATAATGATGAGTTAAAGAATCAAAAACATGTGAGTTGTGAACATTCCAACAAGGTCCACACCATGTTGCAGAAACATCTAATATAACAGTGTAACCAGAATCTGTATAATTATACAAATTGTGAGAGACATTATTAATGTCTGAATAAGTGAAGTTTGGAGCAACATCACCAGCTTGTAAAGGAGATTGTGCCTTCATAGTCATGAAACTGCACAACGTGAGGGTAGAGAATAATAATTTTTTCATTTATAAAATTTTAGAATGCTAATGTAGACATTATTTTTTTTATTAAGATTTATAATATATATTTATTATCCACTATTTTTGTACAATGCGATTAATCTCCTTTTTTTTACTGCTAAATACGTTAATAATAATTTCAAGTTCTTTTGTTACAAAAGATGAAAAACCAACAGTCATTTTATTTATGTTGCATCAATCGACAAAAAAAATAGAAACACTGAAACGCCAAGGCTATTTGAAAGAGTCTAAATTAATGGAATTAGAAGACCAGAATTTAAATGAATCGATTATGAATGATATGAATGCTCATTTCGATTTTTGTCCAGTTTATTTTTTTTACAGCAATCAATTTGATGAAGTAACAGGCAAAAAATGGAAAGACGTTCAATTTATTTCAGCCAGTAAAAATAGTCAATTAAATGCATTAGAAATTTTTGAAAATAGCAATGCGGTAATTTATATAGCTGAAGTAAATTATCCACCAGCAGAAAAATATCCAATACTCAATGGCACTGCCGAAAAAGAATCGTCGAGTTATGCCGATGGTGGTTATGTAAATGCTAGAGACCCTTATGGGATTCTTTTACATAAAGATAATTTTGATTTAATACGCAGTAAATTAGTGTATACCAAGTCGAATGTTGTAAAAATTAGCAGGAAACCAAAGAAAATTAAATTTATTGGTTCCGAAAAATTAAATGCAAGATTGAAGAATAAATTTAATTAATCCATTAAATAAAAACAATTCGATACAGATTAAGGAATTGTTTTTTTTGATAGAAGTATTGTATTTATTGCGTTTGATGACTTTTTAAAGGAGTTTCTTAAATAACCAATATATATAAAATAGGTAAACTTATTTTCTTGTTTTTTTAGCAGTGCTGTTTCTAATTTCCTTTCGTTTGCTAAATATTTTATATACTTGCAAAAATTCTTTAAAAGAAAATCACAGCATGGCAAAAAATTTATTGATAGTAGAGAGTCCAGCAAAAGCAAAAACGATTGAAAAAATATTGGGTCCAGATTTTCAAGTAAAATCTTGTTTTGGACACATTCGTGATTTAGAAAAGAATGAAATGGGTATTGATATTGCCAATAATTTTAGAGCAAATTATAAAATTTCGGATGATAAAATAAAAGTAGTCAACGAATTAAAACAATTAGCAAAAAATAGCGAAGTATGGCTTGCATCGGATGAGGACCGTGAAGGAGAGGCAATATCTTGGCATTTGTGTGAAGTGTTGGGTTTAAATCCTGCGAATACCAAGCGAATTGTATTTCATGAAATCACTAAACCAGCTATATTAAAAGCAGTCGAAAATCCAAGATTAGTCAACATGGATTTGGTAAATGCGCAACAAGCTCGTCGTATATTAGATAGAATAGTAGGGTTTGAATTGTCGCCTGTGTTGTGGCGCAAAATTTCTCGTTCCAATTCATTATCTGCTGGTCGTGTTCAATCGGTTGCAGTTCGTTTAATTGTTGAGAGAGAAAGAGAAATCAATCAATTTAATGCAGAAAGTGCTTATCGAATTGAAGCACAATTCAATGCAAAAGATATCAACAACAGAGATGTTTCCTTTAAGGCAGAATATGCCACTCGAATTCCTCAAAATAAAGATGCTAAAACGTTTTTAGAAAAATGCATTGGCGCTCATTTTACGGTAGAAGATATACAGGTGAAACCAGCTAAAAAATCGCCATCAGCACCGTTTACAACTTCTACCTTGCAACAAGAAGCCAGTCGAAAAATTGGTTATCAAGTGTTAAGAACCATGCAAATTGCCCAAAAATTATATGAGGCAGGTTTAATCACGTACATGAGAACGGATGCGGTGAGTTTGTCACAAACAGCATTAGACAATATTAAACAAGAAATAACAACCTCATTTGGTGAAAAATATCATCAATTTAGAGCGTACAAAAATAAGAACGAAAGTGCACAAGAAGCCCATGAGGCCATTCGTCCAACCAACATGAATGTAAAAAATGTAGGTGATCCAGATTTACAACGCTTGTATGACTTAATCTGGAAACGAACCATGGCTTCGCAAATGGCAGATGCTGAGTTGGAGAAAACAATTGCAAAAATTAATATTTCTACACAAGCAGAAAAATTAACAGCCAGTGGTGAAGTTTTAAAATTTGATGGTTTCTTAAAACTATACATGGAAAGTAAAGATGATGAAGAAAGCGAAGATGAAGAAGAAGGCATGTTGCCTTTGTTGAGCGTTTCACAGTCATTAGACTTACAACGAATGAATGCTACTGAGCGTTTTAGTCGTCCTTTACCAAGATACACAGAGGCCAGTTTGGTAAAAAAATTAGAAGAATTAGGCATAGGTCGTCCATCCACGTATGCACCCACTATTTCTACCATTCAAAATAGAAATTATGTAGTTAAGAAAGATAAGGATGGTATTAAACGCACATTCCATATTGTTTCATTAGCCAACAATCAAATAGCAGAATCGAAAGCGGAAGAAAATACAGGCGCTGAAAAAAATAAAATGTTTCCAACCGATTTAGGCATGGTGGTTACCGACTTTTTAAAGCAACATTTTTCGCAAGTAATGGATTATAAATTTACTGCCAAAATTGAAAATGAATTTGATGAAATAGCTAAAGGAAAAAAAGATTATGGTAAAATGTTGGGTGAATTTTATACGCCTTTTCATGACTTAGTCGAAAATACCATGGAAAATGCAGAACGTGCCAGTGGTGAACGTGATTTAGGCATTGATCCTGTTTCTGGTAACCGTGTTTTTGCCCGTATTGGAAAATTTGGACCTATGATTCAAATAGGAGAGACTGATGCCGAAGAAAAGCCTCGTTTTGCTACGTTAAGAAATACGCACAGTATTGAAACTATTACGTTTGAGCAAGCATTAGAATTGTTTAAATTACCGATGACGCTGGGTGAATATGAAGGGCAAGAAGTAGTGGTTGCAGTTGGCCGTTTTGGACCTTATGTTCGTTATGGTGAGCAATTTGTATCGCTACCAAAAGGAGAAGAACCCTTGGAAGTAACCTTAGAAAGAGCAATTGAAGTCATTCAAGCTAAACAAGAAGAAGATGCTCCTATTGGCCATTATGACCAAATGCCGATCACAAAAGGGAAAGGCAGATTTGGTCCTTTCATTAAATGGAATGGATTGTTTATTAATATTCCTAGAGCGTATGATTTTGATACCATCAATGAAAAAGAGTGTTTTGAACTGATTGAAAAGAAAGTAGAAAAAGAATCCAAACGATATATTCATCATTTTCCTGAATTTAAAGTGTCTGTAGAAAATGGGCGATGGGGACCGTTTATTAAATTCAACAAAAAAATGTTGAAACTTACAGGTAATCCTACAGGAGGAAAATATACTCCAGAAGAAGCAGCTTTGCTCACTTGGGAGCAAATAAAAGAGATGGTGGAGCAACAAGTGCCGAATGCGTTTGCAAGTAAAAAGTCTAAAGTAGCAAGTACAAAAACTAAAACTGGAACTAAAACTGCACCTAAAAAAACGTCTACTAAGAAAGCATCAAGTGCTGCATCCAAAGAAGATAAAGCAGCGATACAAAAAAAGACCGCCTTGCAGCGTAAAATAGAAAGACAAAATATGAAGGAAAGGGATAAGTAATCCTTAAATTACGAATGTTGAATTACGAATTACGAAGTACTTCATTATGTCGTTAGTTATCGACTAAAGAAACTTCTAACTTATACTTTAAATTCTTTAAAAAAAAGTTACTAGACCTTTCATGCTTTGCGAAAAACTTAAAACTCTTTGCGTTTAAATAAATACTGAAAAACATGCGATATAACGAAGACGAACAAGACGAGAGTAAAGCTACAAAGGGTTTTAAAGCCTCTGTAGATTTAGCCATGGGTTTTCTATATATTGCCATTGCTGTTTATTGCTTTATGTTTCCTGCAGTATTAGACCAATTTGGTAAAATAGATTTTCGATGGGTTTTAGGCTTGTTTGGTTTATATGGAATATTTAGAATTTATAGAGGTATTGTGGGATTTAAAAAAATGACAACACGCACTCGAAGAGAACCATCAAAGCGCTGATTTATTTTTACTTTTAATAAGATCAATAATCAACTTGTCAATCATTAATTCTTCATTTTTTTTTGCTAAAAAGCATGTGCTAAATAATTCAATTTCTAATCTTGTATACCAAAATACAATATATCTTGTTGTCAAAAAAAAATAAAAAAAAATGTCATTATTTTTTGGAAATCAAAAAGGAAATGATACATTTGCAATCCGAACAAATAACAATAGATCTTTAAAATTAGAAAATTTAATATTTTCTTTTATCTAAATAAATTAATAAGCTTTCTTAAGAAGCCGCTTTAGCTCAGTTGGTAGAGCAGCTGATTTGTAATCAGCAGGTCGTCGGTTCGAGTCCGATTAGCGGCTCTTTTTTTTATTGGGTAGTTGACCGAGTGGCTAAAGGTGACAGACTGTAAATCTGTTGATGTAATGTCTACGGTGGTTCGAATCCATCACTGCCCACCACTTAAGCGGAAGTCGTATAGTGGCTATTACCTCAGCCTTCCAAGCTGATGACGACAGTTCGATTCTGTTCTTCCGCTCACTAAACCGATTGAATTTCAATCGGTTTTTTATTTTATAGTTCTTTTTACAATGTTTAATTTATCTTCAAAATTAAATATTTAATAGTATATCGCCGTTGTGGCTCAGTGGTAGAGCACTTCCTTGGTAAGGAAGAGATCGAGGGTTCAATTCCCTCCAACGGCTCTTTATTCAATTACGAATGTTGAATTACGAATTACTAATTTTCTTATAATATAATAAAATGAATTACTAATTACGTATTTTTCTTGAATAGCTTATTAAATCATATTAATCATTCAAAATTATTTTCGTAATTTGAAATTGAAAATTCGTAATTGCATTAAACTATTGCATTACGGTTTTTGTAACATAATAGTTTTTTACCCAAGCCGGTAAAAAATAAATGATTGTAGTGAAAAAGAAAGCTCCATAAATATCATAGGAATAATGAACCCTCATAGATAATATCATGAAACTCATTAATATTGTGGCAAATCCAAAATAATATTTAATCATTTTGTTTTCGGAACATAAAAAATAGAGCCAAATGCTAGCAACATGACCACTAAAAAATAAATCTTTAGTTAAAGGAGAATATCGAGGATAAACCGTATTTTCTAAAAAAATATCTCTGAGTACAATAATTCCAATAGGTGGTTCAAGTGCAATGCATAAAATGCAAATTTGTCGAACAACAGCCACTAAAAAATGCATTTCAATAATTCGTAATATTATTTTAGGTTTATGTAAATGAGTAAGAATAACAAGCGTTAAACTGGAATAAAGTAAAATGAAAACTAAAATTGAAAAATCAAAACTGGGAATTATTTCTAATAATTTGTCATTCAGTAAAATGCCTTTTCTCATTTCAACATAATTTCCTAATTTTTGAGTTATTGCAGAATATAAAAAAAATAATCCTGGCGTTATTACTATTTTTAATAAAAAATTTCTATCTGACAAAGCAGATTTCCATTCTCTAAGAAATAAATCAATATGGTTTTTTAAAAAAGACAATGTTTTAGTAACGTTAATTTTACTTTAAGTTAATATTATATTGCGAAAGTAACGTTTTTTTATTTTATAAAAAAGGTTAGCATGTTAGTGAATTGATAATAGTTGTTAGCAAATTAAAATAAAATGCGTAAAAAACTTTTGAATTGTTATTTTTGTGAAATTAAATTATTTATATGCGTGAGATAGCTTTTAGACAGGCCTTAAGAGAAGCAATGCAAGAAGAGATGCGTCGTGATGAAAATGTTTATTTAATGGGTGAAGAGGTTGCAGAATACAACGGAGCCTATAAAGTAAGTCAAGGAATGTTGGCAGAATTTGGTGAGAAAAGAATAATTGATACTCCCATTGCCGAATTAGGTTTTGCCGCTATAGGGGTAGGTTCAGCATCAAATGGATTACGCCCTATTGTAGAATTTATGACTTGGAATTTTGCGGTTTTGCCATTGGACCAAATTTTAAATCATGCATCAAAAATGTTAGCCATGAGTGGGGGGCATTTTGGTTGTCCAATTGTTTTTAGAGGTCCTAATGGATCTGCAGGTCAATTAGGAGCACAACATTCAGTGGCATTCGAAAATTGGTATGCGAATATTCCTGGCTTAAAAGTAATTTCAGTATCAAATCCTTATGATGCAAAAGGATTATTAAAAAGTGCTATTCGGGATAACGATCCTGTAGTTTTTATGGAAAGTGAAGTAATGTATGGCGATTTAGGTCATGTGCCTGAAGAAGAATATTTGATTCCAATTGGGAAAGCAGATATTAAACGTGCAGGAACTGATGTTACCATTGTATCGTTCAATAAAATGATGAAAGTAGCATTAGGTGCTGCCGAAGAATTACAAAAAGAAGGAATTAGTGCTGAAGTAATCGATTTAAGAACGATTCGACCATTAGATATTGATACGATTATTACATCTGTTAAAAAAACAAACAGATTAGTAATTGTAGAAGAACAGTGGCCTTTTGGTAGTGTTTCTACTGAAATTACATACCGTGTTCAACGTATGGCATTTGATTACTTAGATGCTCCAATTCGTAGATTATGCAGTGCAGATGCTAGTATGCATTATGCACCAACTTTAGTAGCTGCTTTTTTGCCAGACATCACTAAAGTGGTGAAAGCAGTTAAAGAAACGATGTATTCTATTAAATAATAAACGAAATATAATAAAAAAAGAGGCCATAAAGCCTCTTTTTTTATTTGAATAATAATTGAATTATTATTTACATTTTTCTAGCATTTCTTTTGCTTGAGCAGCGCCCCAATTAGGCATTAAATCATTCAATAATTTAAAAGCATCATACTTTTGAATTGAGGTAGAAAATAATTCTTTTGCTTTCGCTTTTCCACCGCCAAACGCTTCAGGTGTGTAAAAAGCAGACTGCGCTTGTAAGAAATAAATTCTTGGATTTTCAGGATTTAATTTTTTTGCTTGTTCTAAAAATTGTGCAGATTCCATTCCAAATTTCATACCTCTCGTCATAGGATCAACTCCAATTCTTGTGCTTTTAGAAAACGCTTGAAGTACCATTAATTCGTCATTTGAATTAATCAATATTGCTTGATTTAAAGTTTCATCTGCTTTGTCTAATAAGCCATCTACCAAACTCTTGTCTTTCGATAGCATTGCTTGCATAATTGAAGTGTAGGCAGCATAGTATTTAGGCAACCATTCTTTAGTCTCAGCTGATGCAATTCTTTCAAACCCATTTTGTATAGGCAGAAAACCTTCGGTGGTTTGAGCAGCACCCATTTTTATAATTAATCCTTGCATTGTATTTTTATATGCATCAGATTGAGCATATGAACACATACTCATTGCAACTAAACTTAAAGAGAAAATTATTTTCTTAGTCATACTCTTTAAATTATTTTTTTTGTGGTCCTGAATTTTCAATTTCATTTTCGTATTTTTTATATTTCAAATATCAAACTATTTTTTTTAAAATGATTCATTTTATTTGTTAACTTTTTATTTAACAAGCGTTGTGTTGTAAAAATACTACAACGAAAGAAGTTTGAAAATCTCTTAATTTATTTGTTTTAAATAAATGTTAGATTTTTTTTTCTTTCTAAATCAAGATAAGCAATAAAGTTGGATTATTATTCTAGTCAAAAATTGGTATATTTCTGTCTGTTAATTAGGGCTTTAAAACTGTTTAATCAAGTTAAAGTATTCCACACTTTTTTTAAGTTTGTACAAAGGGAGTGTAGTCATTAATTCTTTCGCTTTTTCTTCGTCAATATCTTTGAAAATTAAAACAGCACCATTTCGATCTTGTCTTAAAAATAAGTGTTCTAATATGCCTTCTTCTTTCCATTTTGCAACAACTTCTTGTTCGTGTTTTATTATTTCTTGAAAATCACTTGGAATATTTTCCATGTCTAATGTTAAAATTGCTTGTATTCTGTTCATGTTGTATCTATTTTATGTAATTAATTTGTAAATGTAAATGATAACTTTGTATTTGCAAGCAATGGTAAAAAATAGCCTAGTAACCTAAAGCAAAGTATTCAGTAAATCAATTAGTTTGGAGTTTACTGTTTGATTTTGCAGATTCAATAAGCCGAAATTTAGATTCCAATTTGTCAGCCAATGCCATATTATTGAATGTCAGTTTCATCCGATAATATGTTGTCAATATTGTCCTCTATCTCTATTGCTTCAGCATTAATTTCGCTTTCTATTTTCAATTGCTTTTCACTTGATGTCAATTCTTGAACATTTATTAATTGTCTTTCAATGGCTCTTGTTCTTACGCCTGCTTGATCAATTGTATTTGTAGCCTCTTGTAATTTCTTTTTTGTTTTTTCTAATATGGTTCCAAATTTACCAAATTCTGTTTTCACGACTCCCAAAATGTCCCAAACTTCACTGCTTCTTTTTTCAATAGCTAATGTTCTGAAACCCATTTGTAAACTATTTAATAATGCACTCAATGTTGTTGGCCCTGTAATTGTGATTTTAAAATCTTTCTGTAAAAGTTCAAAAAGTCCTGGCGTTCTCAATACTTCTGCATATAAACTTTCAAAAGGCAAAAACATGATTCCGTATTCAGTTGTGTTCGGTGGGTCGATGTATTTTTCTTTAATATCTTTTGCATTTTTGATTATCGAGCTTTTAAACGCTTTCCTTAAATTTTCTAATTTTACAGGGTCTCCTTCATCGTAAGCATCTACAAGTGCTTCATAATCTTCTTTGGGAAATTTAGAATCAATGGGCAACCACAACGTTTTATCTAGACTATTATTATTGGGTAGTTTTATTGCAAACTCAACATTAACACCACTACCAACTTTTGTTTTTACATTTTTTTCATATTGCTCATTGGTCAGTAAGTCTTCTAAAATATTTGCTAATTGGTATTCGCCCATTATACCTCTTGATTTTACATTCGTCATTACTTTTTTAATGTCACCAACACTAATCGCAAGAGTTTGCATTTCGCCTAAACCTTTGTGCACTAATTCTAATCTGTCACTAATTAATGTAAATGAGTCATTAAACCTTTTTTCAAGCGTGCGCTGTAATTTTTCATCAACAGTTGCTCTCATTTCTTCTAATTTTTTATGATTATCTTCTTGAAGAATTTGCAATTTTTTTTCTACCGTTTCTCGTATTTTGTCAAGTTTATTTTCGGTATCTGTTTTTGTTTGTTCTTGTTTTTGAAGTAAGTCATTAAATTTATTTCGTTGAAGGTCATTAAACTCTTTCGCATTGCTGCCGATTTTTCTTCAAATGATTTTAACGAACTGGTCATTTCAGTTCTATTTTCTTTTGCTGAAGTCAAAATTTGTGCACTAAAATTTTTGATTGAATTGCTTAATTCTTCTCTTGAATCTTTTGAATTTTTTTGAATTTCATTACGGTTACCCGAAAATTCTGTTCGAATGAGTGGGTCAATTTTTGAAACGTCCAGATTTATTTTGACTATTTCATTTTTTAATTCGTCCGAATTAAAGCTACTCTTTTTCAAAAGTGTAGCTAATAAATTGGCAACTAATAAAATTAGTCCAAGTAGAAGTAATATTTCAGTTGTTGACATATCGTTTTAATTTTTTAGTAGACCATTTAGAGCTGCATTATTCTTCAATAGTAAAAAAGTATTTTACATATCTATTCAAATTTAAAAAACGAATAAATCTTTTCTTTAAAGCAATTTCAACGTTCATACTTTTTTCAAAAATTGGATAAAAGTTTCTTACAAAACTAGCTTCTTCACTAGAAAGTGTTTGATTTGCAAACTTTTCTTTTAAATAAATAAGCATGAATTTTTCAAATGACGTTTTATATCGAACATCCACTACTTGTTTGGCAAATTGTAAAAATGTTTTTTGTTGGCGTTCTATTTGTAATTGATGCAATAAAAAGGATGCCGCTTTAAAGCTATAATAGGATTTTGATTTTGTTTTTTTTGCTGTTTTTATTTTTAATTTATAAAATTGATATGTAAAATAAGGAAGCATTAAAATGAATATGGAGAGGAGCAACAATCCAATTAATATTCGTTGAATATAATAAGTGAAAGGGCGTTCTGTTTTTTCTTTTTGAGTTTCTTTTTGTTTGGTAATTTCTTTTGATAAATCTTTGATATAAATTTCATCTGTTGGAATATTTGTTGGTAATTTATTCAATAAATCGACTGCATTTTTTTCGGTAGAAAATTGTTTTAATTTTTCAGCATACGAAACGACCATTACATCATCGCCTTTTTTTAGTTGATTTATATTCACCAAAATACTGTCCTTCCATATTTGTGTTACTTTCAAATCAAGCGATATGTCTTTTTTTATTGCTTCATATTCCACATCTTTAAACACTAAATGAGTTAAACGCATTTCAGCTAAACGCTTTATGGTATCTACGGAAATCATTTTGCCCATGCCTGCAAAAATGGCATTTGGTGGTTGCATTGGAGGTGTGCCATCGGGCTTAGGAGATTGTTGCGCTTCATCGTTTCCTACGGTGGTATCAAAATCTATCCAACCATATTCAGGAAAATAAACTTGCACCCAGCCATGCGATTGATCTTCGTAAAACCAATACCAACCTTTGTTTTTATCACTTCTATCTACGGTTAAAAAGCCTGTAACTACTCGACTAGGAATGTGCATTGATCGTAATAAAAAAACAGTTGCCGCTGCATAATAAGCACAATAACCTTTCTTGTTTTCAAATAAAAAATAAATCAATTTTGAAGCGCCCGGCAAACCTGGAATTCCAGGGTTATCGGTGTACGAATATACTTTTTCGCCCAATTCATTTCGTTGTAAAAAATAATCTCTTACAGATAAAACTTTGTCAATAGTAGTTATTTTGCCTTTGGCTAAACTATCCGCTAAACGTTTTATAGGTGTGTATTGACCTGTGGATGGAAATGAAGTGTAATAGTTCATAAATTCATCCGAAAGCAAATTATTCGATTTTGCTTTTCGTAAGGTTTCAAATCGTTGTTGTTGAAACTGCACAATTTCAGGATTATCTACATTGTAAATAAAATAGGCACTGTTTAAATCCGAAACATAACTTTTACTTCTATAACCACTGCTAAATTCTTTTTGAAAATCTTTTTCGACGGTAATGGGTTGTACCCAAAAAGCCGTACTGGGAGCAATAAAAGCAGATGGCGATAAACGTTTTTTATAAATTTCAACCTCAACAACTTTTTTATTTTTAGTGCCCATTGCATGTTTAATTCGGCTACTGTCTTTATACGTAAAAAATAAAGGAATGCTTGATGGATTAGGTACAAACTCGTCACTGAAAGAGATGGTAGTATCTCGTTCGAAAGTTTCGGTGAGGGTATCAAATTTTCCAAAATGATAGGATGTTAAATACAATGGATTGGGAATATCAGAATTGGGTAAAGTAGATTCAATGTGCGCACAAAACAAAGGTTCTGGATTGTTGTTTCGCTTGTTGTTGCCTTTTAAGCCCATTGAGTTTTTATTCTCTGTAGTACCATCTTTATTGTTTTTGAGTAGATCATTTTCACCCTCTTTACTTTGCCCACCATACTCTTCTGTTCTTTCTTTTATTTGTGGATATAGAATATAAATTACACTGCTAAATATTAAAAATAAAAATCCAAAAAATAGAATAAATCGTTTGCTGAATTTCCACCAAAAAGCGCCATTTGTTTGCTCCGTATTTTTTAATGATTCGTAGGTATAAATCATATAAATAGCATATAAAGCGATTGGCGAAAAGGATTGTAATAAATTTAAAACGGTAATTTCTCCTGTTTTAGAAATCAAAATTATAGATGCTAAAAGCAGTAATCCCGAAATAATTAATGGTGAAAAAGAAATGCGTTGCAAAGCCCAACCAAACAACCATCCAACAACAGATAAATAGGAGAACACTAAAAATTGAGTGCTGATGAAAAAACTATCAAATTCACCAATGGCAAAGCTGTCAATGATTTTGTAAACTGAATAAAGAGCTAATATTATTACAACAAACGTAGGTAAAAAACGAATTCTAAATTGATATAAAAAATAAGAAAATACTAAACCTATTGCAAAATAACCTGTTTGAGAAAACCATTGTTCTTGTAAAAAACTATAATATTGATTGGTATTAATTAAAATAAACATACCTACAAAAATGGTAGGTAAAAGTAAAAATATTGCTTGCGCAAAAAAACGAGAAATCGATATATTTTTAATTACATTCATCAGATTATTTCAAAATTAACACCTTGTTTTTTTAATAGTTCGATTATTTTTTGCTCTTTGTGTAGGGTTTTAAATTTAAAAGGATGAATTGCCCATTTACTTTTCAAATTGGTTAATCTATCATTGGTGGGTTTTATAAAAATGCGCAGCATAATATTCAGGATATAATTGCTTTTAAATTGTTTGCTTAATTGAACAAAGTAAATAGTGGTTTGATTGTCTAATGCTGAAATAAGTTGCTCAATATCGGAAATTGAAGATAAGGAATGAATGCATAAAATGCTTCCGTATTGTGGTTTAAAATAATCAATTAATATTTTGTCTTGATGCCAATTTGACAAGGTAATATTATTTTGAACGGTATTATTTTCACTTTGTAAAAATTGGTCAAAAATAAATTTTACCTCAAATTCTTTTTTAGAAATTTCATCATAAATTGACCACACACAGCGTTTAAACCTGTTTAGCATTTCTTGCTGAAAATGGGGTAGTAAATTAAAGTCAGTATGGTTAAAAAAACTAGCA
Organism: Chitinophagaceae bacterium; assembly: GCA_044353665.1. GTDB lineage: Bacteria > Bacteroidota > Bacteroidia > Chitinophagales > Chitinophagaceae > OLB11. Next base: position 26,127 of record JBILBN010000018.1, read on the forward strand.
TACATGTAAATATGCGAAGCAAAAGGATCCATAATTTCTGGTACACGAACCACTAATTCTTTGTTTTTAGCAAATATTTTCCATACAATTCGTCTTATATCATCACTGTCTTCAAATTTTTTATAATTTAAATATTCTCCATCAACTCGTCGTAATTGTTCTATTTTTATTTGTTGGTCTTCTGTTTTTTTAGGAGAAAGAGAATTGGTTTGCGTCGCAATTGTGTAGGGTAAATTATTTATTGTTTGATGGATGTTTTGAGGAATTGCAAACGAAAAAAACTGCAACAGATCTTCAAAATAAATAATTGCTTTTGAAAAATGATACGCTTTTATGTCGGGTAAGATAAGCTCATTCATGCTACTCAAACCAGTGTTAATAGGTATAAACTGTTTTTTTAACCGGTTTTTGATGATGAATTTTTCGGTTAATAAAGTTCCATCATAGATCAATTTTACTTTCACAAAACCCAATAGGGGTTTAAGTGTAAATGGTAATTGCGTACTAATTTTAAGTACATTATTTTCCAATGAAGATTTGTCTAATTGAATATCAAGTGCATTTTGTGTGTACTTGTCTTTTTTAATTAAAAAATAAAACCAACAAAAAAAAGCCGAGCAAAAGGAGAGTATTACTAAAAAGGTAGCAAAAAATACAACTATTTTCGCCATCAATAAAACCAAACCAATGTAGGAACTTGTATCTGTTTTGAGCAATATTAACCAACGATTGCCTACTGCCAAAAGGGTGATGAATAAAATAAAATTGATTTTAAATGGCACAAATTGCCAATAATATTTAAAAAAACTAAGTACTCCTGAAAATTTCATTTTTTGAATTACTCAAATATATGGAATAATTATAATCTGAAAATTATTTAATAGAAATTTATCATTCTTCTCAAAATACAAATTGCTTATTATTACATTTGAGTAATAAAAGTATATAATAATATGAGCACGCCAATTACTTGTCCAACCTGTAAAACAAAATTTAATTTAGAAGACGTTTTAACAGAAGATGTCGAAAAATCAATCAAAGAAAAATATGAAAATCAAAATAAAGAGTTAGTGGCTCAATTGAAGTTGAAAGAAGATGCATTTGCCATTGAGCAAAAGAAGTTTGAGGAAAATAAGAAAAAAGAGAATGATTTGTTTAGGGATCGTTTAGAGAAAGCAACCGCACTGGCTCAGCAAACCTTGGAAATAGAAATTCGTAAAAAAACCGAAGATGAGCAAAAAGCAAAAATGGATTTTTATGCCAAACAACAAGTCGAAAGTAATGAAAAACTAAAATCGTTGCAAAGCAAAGAGTTGGAAGTAATGCAATTAAATAAATTATTAAAAGAGCAAGAAACATCTACGACTCATTTATTAGCAAAACAAAAAATTGAATTAGAAATTCAACTGAAAGAAAAATTTACAGAGGATTTACAAAAAAATGCGGAACAAAAATATGAATTTAAATTAAAAGAGTTAGAGCAAAAACTTTCTCAACAAACCAAATTGATTGACGAGCAAAAGCGTAAAATGGAGCAGGGGAGTATGGAGCAACAAGGCGAAATACAAGAAAATATGGTGAAAGAAAAATTGTCGTCGTTGTTTCCATTTGATGAAATTACAGATGTTGCAAAAGGTAAAAAGGGAGCCGATATTATTCAAACCATTAGAAATAGTAATGGAACCGTTTGTGGACAGATAATTTATGAAAGTAAAAATACCAAAAACTGGAATAATGATTGGGCCGAAAAATTGCAAGGCGATGTGAGGGAACAAAAAGCAGACATGGGTGTATTAATTTCGCAAGTTTTGCCCAAACATATTAAAACCATTGGTAAAGAAAAATCTATTTGGATTTGCGGTTATGAGGAGTTTGAAGGGGTAGCAGCTATGCTCAGAGAGGCTGTGGTTGCTGTGTTTGAGTCGAAACAAAGCCAAGAAAACAAAGGCGATAAAATGATTCAGTTGTATGATTATTTGAATGGAAATGATTTTAAACAAAAATGGGATGCTATTTTAATTGGTTTTGGAAACATGAAAAAATCGATTGATAGACAACGAATTTTTTACAATACTACATTGGCTGAACAAGAACAAATTGCAAATAGCATCATCATCAATGCCAATAACTTTTTAGGAAGCATTAAAGGGATTTCTGGTAGCAGTATGGATGAAATGAGGATGTTGGAATAAGTCTATTATTCTTTTTTTAGTTTGCCTTTTGATTTACAAAAATAGTTTTCTTTTGAAAATAATACTTTTGTGATACTACTTTAGTAAAAACACAGTTTCATTTTTAATTAAATTATTATTCTACAAATATAGAATGCTCGAATTAGTTAGGCTCTTCTTCCAATTTGATAATTGTTTTTTTTGCATTTTCCAATCTAACTTCCTTATTCTTTTTTATTAATTTATTGGTCGCCCATTTTTCTAATTTATGATGAATTGGAATTAATATGGAGGCTATACATACCAAAGCCAACAACATAAATATTGGTGTATGGTTTGTTATGCTTTCTAAAAGTGGGTGTAATAATAAATTAAGAAATTCAAAGACTATAAGTAAGGCCAATACACCAAAAAACTCTATTGCCTGTGTGCTTGTTATAAAACTACGACTAAGGAGTAAATAAAGCGTTAGAAATATAATAATACCTAATGCAATTAAGGCAAACTGAATGTTGAGCTTTTTATTTTCTGCTTCTTTTTCCTTTGATGCTGCTAATTCCATTTGCTTCAAATCATACTCAGCCGACATAATTTCAACTTGTTCATTTGCCTTTTTACTAAAGAATGAATCATTGGCAACTTGAAAAATATTTGCATATTTTAAAGTGCTATCGCAGTTACTTTTTTCATAGATGTTAGCAATCATTTTTGCTGGCTTTATACTTAGATAAAAATATTTTCCTGATCCTATTTTTTCTATTGCTTTTTTTGAATAAGCCAAGCAACTATCAGGTTCATTAAGCACATTCAAATTCTCTGCCATCGCAATATAAGCTTGTATCAAATAACGACTATTTTGTTTTTTTTCTGCGTTCTCAATGGCCATATCACAGTATGTTTTGCCTAATTGCAAGTTGCCTAATTTGGTATGAACACTTCCTAAACTCAGAAGAATATATGGCAAATTGGCATCATTATTTTGAGTTTCATATGCGCTTTGCAAATAAATTAATGCAGAATCTAATTTATTTATTTTAAGATAAATAGCACCAAGGTTCATGCTTGTCCAACATTTTACTTTTTTGTTACTTCCTTTTTTTGCATAGATTACCGCTGATGAATATAATTTAAGCGCTTCCTTCCAGTTTTCACGGTCCTTATATACATGCCCCATTTGATTTTTTGAATATGCGATTAATGAAGCGTTTTCACTTTTTAAAGCGTAATCTACTGACTTTTGATTGTAGGGTAAACTCTTTGAGCTATTGCCTAAAATGCGATATCCATTGCCAATAATAGCATTTGAATAGGAATGAATTATAAAGTCATTTTCTTTCAATGATTGTGCTAACATTATTAGGCCAGTCTCGATCATTTCTTTAGGTTCATTTGTTAATGAATGAGGCGTAAATCCAATTAATGAATCAACTTTTTTATCATCGTCCTTGTATCCAGCAAATTTTAGCAATGTTGCCTTCCTAGTCTCCTTTTGTGCAAAGGAATGTTGAACGCAAAAAAACAAACAAACTAATGGGATTATTTTTTTCATATTTTTTGCGTAGTCGCCACATTTAATTTTTGACTGCCCTTTTTATTATCGCGTATCCAGTATTTTGTTTATTACTGTTCGTTTCTTCTCGGCTTTGTTTATTCTTAATATTTTGCTATTGGCATAATTTTCAGCATAAATGTTGATGCTAAGAATCAATGGAATTTGGGTGCAGTTAGCGCCCGTTTTCATCAATCAAAATCTCTTTAGTGCCTCTTTGTTTTTCTTGCGCTTTAATTTTTTGCCACTTATAAAACATAATTGAATGTATACCTGATTACTTGGCAACGATGCTTGTGTTACCTCGTGCTTTGCTTAAAGCGACAGCTCGTATATTATACTTTTAGCTGTATGTTTTTCATAATTCTGTCATCTTATATAGTTCGCCCTTAATTTATTATATATTTATTATACACTCAAATGTAGGAACTCCAGTTTATTTTACAATCATTTATTTTTTAAGATGTCGAATTTGTACAAAAGATGAAGGAAGAAAAAAGATAGAAAAGCTAGAAAATCTTATTTTTGCTAACACAATATTAGCGGTTCGTTCTTTCTGCTTAAAGTTCTTACTAATTCCTATTTCTATTTATCAGTTTTCTTTTAATTTTTGAAAATTATAATTTCATTATTATTTTTTCATTCTTCAAATTCATTATTTTCTGGAATTTCTTCTACCAACTTCTTTTCAAATTTATTATGTATGAAAAGTATTGAAAGTCCAAATAAAATAGCAGAAACAATCAGTAAATTATTAATGATACCGCTAACAGAAAAAGATATTCGAATTAATATAGTTGAAATAATAAACCCTGAGTTTCGAATGACTTTATGAAACTCGTCAGTGTGAAAAAATGAGAACAGTAATAATATTACATCAGCAATAATCAGTATATTAAAAAACTGTTCGAAGAAAATATTATTGATGTTTTTGAAAGAAATAGCATTGTCATTAAATGGTTGAAAGATACCAATACTCCAGTTTAAGAATGAATATATTGCAATAATTAATAGTATAGGAACTAAAGCTGTCGCTATCCATTTTTTCGCGTTTATAAATTTTGAAATACTTAAAGAATGGGTTTTACTATTTTCAATAGTTCTGTATACTCTGGTTCGTTGAACACGGAATAGATAAATTAAATAGAATAATAAGACCGATGCTAATAAATCATAGGTAAACTGCAAATCATTTTTAATGTTAAACCAATCAGAAGAAAGTGATAAATCTGAAAGATCTTTGAACAATCGTCTTATAATGATAAGCGCAATAATTTCATATTGCTTAGAGATATAAGTAGAAGTTGATTTTGGGAGGTAGTAAACCAAAAGATATACCTCGTAAACCAATATAAAAGAAAAAGGGGTGTAAATAGCAGCGATTGGATTTTTTAATAAGTTTGACGGTTCATTAATGCTAATAATATCAAAATGTATTAATCCAATCAGCAATAAGTGAATTATAAAACTCACCAAAGCAATCCACAAGATAACTCGTTCACTCTGCTCTTTAGTTTTTTTTGAAAGAAGTTTTTGATAAAGTTTTTCCAAGAACTTGGATATTTCCATATTACTGTTTTTATTCAAAATATTCTATTGTTTATCTTAATTTGTTATTTGAAAATGACCGCAGACGGCAGTCCGTGAAAAAATCTCCTTATCTATTTCACAAAATTAATGAATAAAATCAAACAAATGAAGCGTAAAAAAAACCTTTTATTTTTGCAATATATTTTTGGCAACACAAGGAATTTTTATTCTACTTTTCTTTACTAAAAAAATAAAAGACAAATGGTTTTAAGCATGAGTAAAAACTTTCAAGGCTCAGTACTAAAAGTACAGTTTATAATTAATATAAGGTTGATCAAATTGCTGAGTTCTGAGGCAGAGACTCTGCAAGGAATAAATAATTATTAATAGCAGAATGTTTAAATTATCACTAAAACCGACATGTCCGCAAATGTGCTGTTATGGGCTTGTTACATATAAAAATAAAAGAACAAAATAATTTGCATTCTTCTCAATCCTTCTGCTCTTCCAATCGGTCTACCAGAACCATCATAAAGTCTATCTCCGTCTATTCTCCCAATCGGTCTACCAGAACCATCATAAAGCCTGTCTCCGTCTATTCTCCCAATCGGTCTTCCAGAACCATCATAAAGCCTGTCTCCGTCTATTCTCCCAATCGGTCTGCCAGAACCATCATAAAGTCTATCTCCATCTATTCTCCCAATTGGTCTGCCAGAACCATCATAAAGTCTATCTCCATCTATTCTCCCAATTGGTCTGCCAGAACCATCATAAATTCTTTGCGCATTTGCAAATCCAAACGTTAACAACATGGTTATTAAAACTAATATTTTTTTCATTTTTTATATTTTTAAAATTTTACAATTACTCTTATGGATTTTCAGATTGCTCCCTGTTTTTTGTGTTTTTCTTGACTTCACTTTTTATTTAGTAAATATAATAATTAATATATGATTTTTTTACTTAAACTTGCTCACAACGTCAGTCTGTAAAAAAATGTTGTTTATAACACAAAACGAAGAAATAAAATCAAACAAATGAAGCGTAAAAAAAAACCTTTTATTTATACAACATATTTTTGGCAACACAAGGAATATTTTATTTTACTTTTCTTTACTAAAAAAATAAAAGCCAAAGGGTTTTAAGCATGAGTAAAAACTTTCAAGGCTCAGTCCTAAAAGTACAGTTTCTAATTAATATTTCGTTGATCAAATTGCTGAGTTCTGAGGCAGAGACTCTGCAAGGAGGAAATTGTTCCCTATTATTCTTTAGGTCCCCATGTAGTTTTTCCAGTTACAAGATTAAATTTGCCACGAAGCCAATAGCGACCACCACCTTCATAATAATCACTTGTACCAATTTCAGCTATGTTATTTTTGATAGTAATAAACACAAATGGAAATTCTTTTTCATTCTGTGTCGATAAATTATATATATAAGACATTCCATTTGGTCCAGCACTTAATTGACGACTATATACAACCTTTGTTTCAAGTAAATGAAATGTTTCATAACCATCATCTTCGGTAGCAAAATGAAGAGCAATACATTTGCTTGATATAGTGATTTCGGGTTTAACTCCATTTACTTTAAACAGTAGTTTTTCTATAAATGATTTTGTTGCTTTGCTTTCATAATATTTCATCGTATTAAAATTAGCCCTTTTTAGAGTATTCGAATCAAGTGGAAAATCACATCCTATTGTTTCCCAAAGCCATTTGTTTAATATCTCTGCCTGCATATAAAATTTAGAAGAAATATGAGTATTAATTTCAGTTTCTTTTTTTTGAGGAGAGTTTGATTTAACTTTAGTAGGATTCAATGAATCTACTTTAACTTGTAGTTCTTTTTCTTTTAATAAATGTTCCGTTTCCTTATTGTTGGTTTGGTCACATGAAAGAACGAAAATCGAAATTGACAGAATTAAAATGAAAAGTCGCATAAAATTGGTTTAAGGTTTAAAGTAATGAGGTCTTCTTTAATATGATTGGTAACGTCGACCTTTAAAAGCTATTGTTACATAAAAACAAAACTAACAAAGAAAAGCCAACAAAAGAAGTGTAATAAAAACGGCTTGCTTTTAAGCAACCTATTTCTGAGATTTCAGGATGTAATTGTACAATTTTTTTTACGAAAGCATAAAAGCAAAAGGCTTTTAAGAACATGGGAACCTACGAAGAAAATATCCTTCGTAGAGCCGGTTGAACACCGAAAATAAAAAGTATGAAAACTTTAAATTAAGCCTTAAAACCCCAATTTCTGCAAACTGCTGTTTGCAAATCGTTATTTTCTTTTCTGTGTTTGATTTATTTTACTTTTTATAGTATCGTTTTTTAATTCTAAATTTTCTTTACCGCTTTTTTCATTTTCATTAATTGTATCATTACTATTTATTGATCGTTCGCTGTCTATTGGCATACCCATACAACTTGATAAAGTGAAAAGTAGGCTTAGAGAAAAAATCGCCAACGCTTTTATAGGTTTTATTTTTATTCGGCTAAAGCGATTTCTAAGGTTATTGTATTTAATACTTTCTTTGGTTTCTATTTGATTGAATTTAAAATACCCACAAATCCTCTCATTATTTGAGTTTTCAGTAAAATAGTTCTGTATTTCAGGATTATTCATTTTTGTAAAATCAATTACGATTTTATCACATGAATCACAAAATCGACCATTGTTATTTGGTTTCATTGAATTCCAATTTTCATTACAGGGTTTTGGAATACTTATTTTTCTTTCCATATTTCTATCTTTTTATGTTGTTGTTTATGTTGCTGTTTATGTATAGCCATTATTGAAGCGGAAATGATTATTCGGAGCCGAAAAGTTTTTTCAACCACGAAGGCTCTCCTTTAGGCAAGTTGTTGTCAGCAGTCGTGTTTATTTTTTTATCTTCATTCTCGTCAAAATAATTTGAGCTGGTATCTTCATCTAAACGTATTTTTTCACTGTATTTAGTTCTTGCACTTTGCTCTTTCATAAACATTTTTTTAATGTCAGCATCATTTTTTTCAAAAATCATTGTATTGTTGATTGAAAGAGAAGCCGCAATTTTTTCTACATCGTGGTCAGTGCCAATATAAGTAAAGGTCCAACGGTTTTGTTTTAATTCTTCAACAAGTTTTTTGATGTCTTTTCCCGAAAACTCTTTTGAAGCATTTTCTTCACCATCCGTCAAAATCGTCACAAGAACATTGTAATCAGTTTGCCCTTTCAAGGATTGTTTCAGTTTATTTATACCAAAACCCATTGCATCAAATAAAGGAGTAGAAGCATCGGGTTTATAGGTTTTGTCATCTATTTGATTCAATTTACTTACTGGGTCAATAAAGTGAAGCAACTTTTGACCTAAGCCGTTAAAAGAAATAAATGAAATAAAATGTTCTTGTTCGGGAAATTGTTTTTCAATTCCTTGAATTGTTTGAACCAACTCATTAAAACCTTGAATGATGGTTGTCTTTATGGGTTCCATAGAACCACTTTCGTCTAAAATAATTAGGTTGTGTACCTGGTGTTTCTTTTCCATATGTTTATTTTTTTTAATTGTTGTTGTTTATGTTTGGTTGTTATGTAAAATAGCTACTCAGTCTTATAAGAGTAGTTTATAATTAATATTACGCTGCTTAAATTATAGTGTCCTGAGATATAGACTGTGCTAAGAGGATAGTGATTTTCATAATTATTTAATTTTCATTATTTGTTTGTTGTAGGCAGTTATTGCTTTATCTTTTTCTTATACTCTTGAAGGAATACATTACAGAGTTTATTTACTAGTTCACTTTTCTTGGTTTTAATATCAATGTCTGAGTAATTTTCTAAAAAGTAAATTCTGACACCGGACAGTTTGGAAACTGATAATCTTTCAATAACGTTTTCATTGGTACGATATTCATAATGGAACACTTTATCCAATCCATTAGCACCGCCATTTCTGTCATAAGTTTGAACACCTTTTGATTTTAACTCAATAGTTGAGTCATTATCAAGTAAAAGGATAATCTTTTCCTGATCTCCGATAATGCTAATTGGATAACCTCTGCCGGAGAACTTAACCAAAATGTCGCTGTCAATTGATCTGATAGACATTGTCAATACAGTTGACAATTTCATATCCAGGATAATAGCATTAGTTTCAATTCTATTCTTTTTTAAGAATTTGTCAAAGCCAGATTCAATTATTTTCTGACTGCTTAATGTTAGTGAAACTGTTGATAATAAAATTAAAACAAGAATTCGTTTCATAAATCTTAAAGGTGTGGTTATTAATAATTGCCTGCAACTTTCCACTAACGTTTTGCAGATTTACTATGTGGAGGATTTAGTTGTACTGTCTTTCATTTATCGCTAATGTTTATTAGAAGCAGAATGTTTCTTTTACAACTAAACAAATGTGCTGTTGTAGGCTGGTTTAATTTAGTTGTTTAGTAACACAAATATTATAGCTCGAGATAGTCCGCCTTCAATAACTGCTGCGAGTTTTCCTTTATAATTGCCATCTGCATAATAAATTTTATCGCCCTCTTTTACAAATGCAAGTTTCCCCTTGTAGTTTCCATCAGCATAATATGCTTTTTCACCTTCTAAGACCATATAAAGCTTTCCCTTGTAATTGCCATCTGCATTGAAAATCTTATCACCTTCGAATACTACAGCTAATTTTCCCTTATAGTTGCCATCTGCATAAAATAACTTATCTCCTTCATTTACAAATGCGAGTTTTCCTTTGTAATTACCATCCGCATAATGAATTTTTGAGCCCTCTATTACATATTTTAATTTTCCCTTGTAATTACCATCAGCGGAATAAATTTTTGTTTGGGAATTTGCAAGCCCAAAAGTCAACAACATTGTTGCCATTAATAATAACTTTTTCATATTGTTTTGAATTTAATTTTGTTCCAACTCATAAGGCTTTTCAGATACGCCCCGTTTTTTTGAGTGGTTTCTGGTCTCCACTTTTTTAACTCTTCAAATATACAATCTTTGTATTTAAATAAACAATGTCAGATATGCTACATTTAAAAAATGACTGGTAATTTTTTGTTAATTTTTTTAGGCTTAATGAATGGCAAATTTTAAATCACCTCATTTAGGGGTGATGGTTTAAATCAATTGAAATGAGTAACATACAGAGTTAAAATTTTTTCATTAAATGGCATGTAGCATTAAAAAAAAATTACTTACTGCGAAAGCGATAAGCACTCACAACAAATTACTATATTTGCAACCTTATGATTCATATTACATTACCAGACGGACAAATTAAGCAATATGCGAAGGGAACTTCGGGTATGGACATTGCAAAGTCTATCAGTGAAGGACTGGCACGAAAGGTGTTGGTAGCAGAAGTGAATGGGGAAGTTTGGGATTTATCTCGTCCTATTGACAGCGATGCTACATTTAAATTATTGACCTGGGACGATGCAACGGGTAAAAATACGTTTTGGCATTCGTCGGCGCATTTAATGGCTGAGGCTGTGGAAGCTATATTTCCGGGAGTTAAATTTTGGGTAGGGCCTGCTTTAGATCAAGGTTTTTACTACGACATGGATTTAGGCGACAAAAAAATAACGGAAGAGGATCTTGAGAAAATTGAATCGAAAATGAATGAATTGGCGAAGCAAAATAATGCTTTTGAACGCCAAGAAATTTCTAAAAAAGATGCTGTTGCTTATTTCTTTGATAAAAATGATGAATACAAATTAGATTTATTGCATAACCTGACGGATGGTGGAATTACATTGTATAAGCAAGGCAATTTTACTGATTTGTGTAGAGGCCCGCACATTCCGGCTACTGGTCATATCAAAGCAATTAAAATCACCAATATTGCTGGTGCTTATTGGAAAGGCGATGAAAAAAATAAACAATTAACTCGTTTATACGGAATTACGTTTCCTGACAATAAGCAATTGACGGCTTATTTGGAAATGATTGAAGAAGCAAAACGCAGAGATCATCGTAAAATAGGGAAGGATATGGGCATTTTTTGTTTTGATGATGATGTGGGTCAAGGCTTGCCTTTATGGATGCCGAATGGTACCATCATTATTGAAGAGCTCGAAAAATTAGCCAAAGAAACGGAAGAAGATGCTGGTTACAAACGAGTTGTTACTCCTCACATTGCCAAGGAAAGCATGTATTTAATGAGTGGGCATTTGCCTTACTATGCCGAAAGTATGTTTCCTCCAATGGAATTAGATGGAACTAAATATTACCTAAAAGCGATGAACTGTCCGCATCATCATAAAATATTTGATGCCGAACCTCGTAGCTATAAGGATATGCCTTTGCGTTTGGCAGAGTATGGAACTTGTTACCGATATGAGCAAAGTGGTGAGTTAATGGGCTTAATGAGGGTTCGTTGTTTGCACATGAACGATGCGCATATTTATTGCACAAAAGATCAATTTGGGGATGAGTTTAGAGCCGTGAATGAAATGTATTTGAAGTATTTCAATATTTTTGGAATTGATAAATATGTGATGCGTTTGAGTTTGCATGATCCTGCTAAATTGGGTCAAAAGTATATTGATGAACCTGAGTTGTGGCAACAAACTGAAACTATGGTTCGGAATGTGTTGATTGAAAGTGGGATTCCGTTTGTAGAAGTGCAAGATGAGGCTGCTTTTTATGGTCCAAAAATTGATATTCAAATATGGAGTGCCATTGGTCGTGAGTTTACATTGGCAACCAATCAAGTAGATTTTGCACAAGGTCGACGCTTTAATTTAAGTTACAACAGCACCGATAATAAACCCGAAACTCCGTTAATTATTCACAGAGCGCCTTTGGGAACGCATGAGCGTTTTATTGGTTTCTTGTTGGAACATTATGCTGGTAAATTTCCATTGTGGTTAGCTCCTTTGCAAGTGAAAATTCTTCCGATTTCGGATAAGTTTATGGATTATTGCAAAGACGTTCAAAAACAATTAAAGAAAAAAGGCATTCGGGTAGAAATTGATGACAGAGCTGAAAAAATTGGCAAGAAAATTAGAGATACTGAAATTGCGCATGTGCCGTATATGTTGGTGATTGGCGAAAAAGAAATGACCGCTCAATCTGCTGCTTTGCGTATTCAAGGAAAAGGCGAT
>JBILBN010000066.1:0-12217 GCA_044353665.1 Chitinophagaceae bacterium
ACACGAAAGGAACATTTGTATTAAACAGTAACGGAACGTATACGTTTACAGCAGCAGCTGGATACAATGGCCCAGTAGAATATACGTATACCGTATGTGATAATGGTACGCCAAGTGCATGTGATACTGCAACGTTACATATTTTAGTATTGCCACCAGATGTGACACCAAATATTACCATTGTACCCAACATTCTACATGGAATAAGTACATTTAATGCTACGGTAAAAGTAACAGAATTGAATGCAGTAAATACTAATGGAACAATAACAGTTAGAATACCGAAAGATAGTAGAGTAACATTTACCTATAATTCGGCATTAACAACGGTTGGTTTTACAGCGGTAAATAACAGTGCATGGACATACAATGGTAGCAATCCATTCTTTCACATATTTACCATAACCAATGTGATTGTAGGAGGAGGATTTTCAACATTTGGATTTACGGCAAGTTTTGATCCATTAAATACAGATGGTAAGTACACGATGACCAGTACAATTTCATCAGGAAGTGGCTCAGAAACTAAAACAACGAACAACAATGATTCTGAATCTGCAGATTTTTTCCATAATTAAAATAAATAACCTACAAAGGGATGAAGACAACTATCTTTTTACAAAACTAAAAAACTAAAAAATGAAAAGAATAATAATAACACTGATGATTGCTTTTACTAGTTTACTAATTCAAGCACAAAATTTCAATCCTTTTGTGGCACAAGGAATCGTATCTCCTTCACCCTTAAGTAATGTTGTTTCAAATGGAATAGGACAGGTTTCATTTTTGATAGGAAATTCGGGTGATGATGCATTGCCATTAGTTGTTGGACAGGAGATGTTACTTGTAGTCACATTGTCTAGAGGAATTCCCAATAATGCTAACCCACTGTTAGCTATTGGTGGAAGTTTTGTTACTTATTTTACTTGGCAATATGATGCGGTTTCAAAAACATATTTAGGTACACAAAATACAGCAATACCTGATGCATTAAATGGTGGAGTAGGCGATATTACAATTGCTTATAAAGTAGTCAGTAATTCTGCTGAAACAAATCCTCAAAATGGATTTAATGTAAATTTGACAGCGCCTGCTTATTCAAATGGAATTAATACATTAAGTGATGATCAGGTTAGTTCATACACATGGACAGTGCTTGAGTTTTCAACAAATCCTGATATAAATGTAACATTTATTGACAGTTTGGTTACAGGATCAGTTTCAACAAACGACAATAAACCAACTGGCGCTACTTATGGTACACCAGTTGGCTCTCTTTCGAATCCATCTGGAGGAACTTTAGTCATGCAATCTAATGGAAATTATACATTTAAATCACCTAATCCTGGAGTGTATAAATATTCAGTTCCTGTTTGTCCAACAGGAGTTGTATCTAATTGCCCTATCGAACAGTTAACAATAACAGTTACAGCCAAGCAGCCTGCTCTAAACAATCCGAATGCGCCTACTGCAAATGTTGATATTGCAACAACATTTGCTCAAACAACAGTAACCTTGAAAACATTATCAAATGATGCATGTAATAATGGTCCAGGTTGTTCATTAGCTCCATCTTCAGTAGTTATTATTGATCAGCCTAATCATGGAACTGCATTAAAAGATCCATTAACAGGGAACATTACTTACACTGCTAACCCCGGATATTTTGGATTAGATACATTGGAATATAATGTATGTGATACATCAGTAACCCCAGCAAAATGTGCCTCTTCATACCAAATAATAACGGTGAAACAAGCTGGTGGGAAAAATGGAATTTATTTAACTGACGATTATAAAATTACGACTAAAGCTGCCCAAGTAAGTGGAAATGTTTTAGACAATGATGGAGATCCTGAAGGCGATGAGCTATCTGTTACCCCACAAAACCAAAATATTGCTGGAAAAGGAACATTTGTTTTAAACATTGATGGAACGTATACATTTACACCCAACGCAAACTTTGTAGGAAATATTGAATTTGTGTATCAAGCATGTGATAATGCGTTGCCAATACAAGCTTGTGCGAGCGCTACATTGCACATTACTGTTTCGCCTTTTGTAACACCACTACCCATAACATGGTTGTCTTTTACAGTATTTGAATCTAATTGCGAAGTAAATTTAAATTGGGAAACGAGTTATGAAGAAAATGTTAGTCATTTTGACGTCATGAGACAAAAGGAAGGTGAATCAATTTTTTCAAAGATAGGAGAAATAGCTGCTGTCGGAAATTCAGTAACAACTAATAAATATTTCTATAAAGATATTAATTCAATAAATAGTGGCACATATTACTATCAATTAAAATCAGTCGATATTGACAGTAAATATGATTTAAGTAAAATAAATCCTATTGTTGTTAATTGTGGTACCAAAAATGAAATTTCAGTATATCCGAATATCATAGAAAATGAAATACATATTGATTTATATAACGAAAATGTTGCTGATTATACCATAAAATTAATTGATATGTCTGGAAGAGTTTTAGTAGAAACCATCAAAACGGTTGCTAATAAAAATGAAACGATTACATTACCTGTAACACATATCTCACAAGGGTTATATCAATTATTAATTGCAACTCCAGAAAAAATCGAAACATTCAAATTAATTAAAAAATAATTGAGTGTTCAATACCACCCTAACCAATTTTAAAATGGAAAATGAAAAGCTCCCCTGAACAAGGGGAGATTTTTTATTTAATTTTCATTGAAATTAATTTCAGAAAATTGAATAAATATAAATGGAAAAGTTTAATTAAAAAAGGGTATGTATTACTTCATATATTTTCTTTTATCTAGATAAAGAAGTTTCACTCTATTTTATTTGCATTATTTTGAATAATTCTGATTTTGAATTAATTTTTAGTTTTCGATACACTTTTTTAACATTCATGCGCACGGTGTCAAGAGAAATTTCAAATCGATCTGCAATCATTTTATAACTTAAACCATCCACAATTCCATTTACAATATCCCTTTCTCGGGTAGTTAAATTTTCCGTAATTGAACGAGGTCGGTTAATATAATTGATAACCATTCGAGCAATTTTTGGGGTCATATAAGCACCTCCATTAGCCACACTAGCAAAAACTTCTTTAAAGTTCATCTCAAAACTTTGTTTGTCAATATATCCTGAAGCTCCTAACTTCAACGCTTGAAAAATAGTTTGAGAATCATCTTTAATCGTATTCATAATAATAATAGATTCAGGATATAATTTTAAAATTTTTTCTATAGCATCAAGTCCATTCATTTCAGGCATTACAATATCGAGAAGATAGATATCTGCTCGCATTGGACTAGCTAAAAACTCAATTGGATTGGTAAAAATAGATGCACATTGCAGATTTTTAATCGTATTAATATTTTCCTGCATCAATTTTGCTAAATGAATATCATCTTCAATAATTATTATATGTTTCATCATATTGGTATATTAATTTCTATTGTTAAACCCGTCATTCCTTCTAAAATAAAATAGGAAAAATTACCTTTATTTCTGGAGATACGCTTTTTAATATTTCGTATGCCATTCCCTTTATGAGCATCAAGTTCAAGGATTTCACACATGCCGTTATCACTTATTTTAACATCAATTTTGTTGTCACGTGCTTTAAAATGTAAACTTAATTTGTGTGCTTTTGAGTGTTTAAGTGCATTTGTAACAATCTCATAAACAGAGAGTTTTATGTCTCTAAACAATTCACCTCGTAGCAAATAATTTTTATCAAAATCTACAGTTACCGTTGCTGTAATCTCAGTGTCTGCGCAAGTAGCCTGTATAAATTCTTGAAGTTCATCTGTAAGATCTATCCAGGTATGTTTTTCTCGGGATATAGAATCAAGGTATGTTCGAAAATTATACAAAGCTTCTGTCAAACCATTTTGCAAATGCTCTTTTTCTTTCACTTCAAATTGCGCTCTTTTACTCAGCAATAAAAGCCTTGTAAGAATGGTTCCTGATTCATCATGCAAGTCCATTGCAATTTTTGTTTTTGTTTCGGATTTAATTTTGATAGAACGGTTGAAAAATAAAATGAACAAGAAACTGAGTAATATAATTAAGACAATGATTAGAATATAAAATCCAGTTCGAACATAAAAAGGAGCTTTTGCATGCAGTTGAAAAGATTTTTCTTTTACGAGTTGACCGAATGGGTCAAACATTCGAATTTTTAAAATATAATGACCATACGTTAGGTTTGATAATAATATCCAACTTTTTTTATCTGTTTTAAACCAGTTTATTGAATCAATTGTATATTGGAATGTATAACCTTGTCCAAAATGAAAATCTAAATTGGTAAGGTATAATTTTACGGCTTCCTTTCCTGTGTTAAAAGAAATTCTTTCTCCGTCTTTATAAGCTGAAAACCATTTATTTTTTCCATTTTGGATAATTTCAATGCCCGATATTTCAAAAGTGGATGTATAAACATATTCGTTTAATGCCGTTGGATCGATTAGCTCGAATGCGTTTAAACCACCAAAAATAAGTTGTCCATTTTCCAACACACAAGCCGATTTGTAATTAAATTCTGTATTGAAAATACCCTGATTTTTATTCACGAAATGAATAGCTCCGTTCCTTGTATCATACATTGTTAAACCCGAATAGGTAGCTGCCCAAACATGCTTGTTTTTATCTTCAAGTAAGGTAACTACCTTTGGGTGAGATACCGTGTTTTCGGCAGTGTATTTGGTTTGAATTTTTAAACTGTTCAAAGCTAAAATGTAAATCCCTTCGTTGGTCGCCGCCCAAAGTTCATTCTCGTTGGAGCGAATAAGAATATCGCGCACATCGTGCTCAAATTGTCCTTCTGTTGCAATTTCCTCAAAACCATTTTGACCATTTAGTCGAACACACTTTAGCCCGTTGTTTGTTCCTAAATACACTAAGTTTGTATTTTTCAACGGAGCCACTACATGTATTAGAGTGCCTTGTTTTAAGGAATAAGAAAAGTTGCTTTTACTTTGTGGATTGTAGGCAACAAGTTTGTTCCCTCCGCCAAGTAGGATGAGAGAATCTGAAAAGTTTGCAATACTTTCAAAGGATTCTTTTAAGTCCATCGATTTAGTTACGTGCGTAGTAATTTTCTTTGAGCTCAGGTCAACACTAATTAACCCATTTCCTTCGGTTGTGCAAAACAATTGATCGTTATGAACGATGCCATCAAAGGTTGAAATATTTTGAGAAGTTAAACGAATTAAGGATTCTCCTTCTTCTTCTAAAATGTATGGAAAACCTAAATAATACCGCTTATGTTTATATTCAATTATTCGTCGACGAACAATTATTTGATCACCTTTGAGAATTGAAAAATCATCAATTCGTTTGCTCAAAGCTGGCGTTTGTAAAATTTTCACAATGCCTTGGTTAGTTGCAATCAAAAAACAGTTTTCATTTATTCTACAAATGGATTTGAATTGAATATTTTCTTGACCTCCAAATTGAACGGCTAACGTTTTAGTAGAAAAATTGAGAATTGGCAACCTGTTTTTTTCAATGTATATATCTCCCCCAGTAGGTTCCTCAAAAAAATAACTGATCATTTTTTTTCCTACGAAATCAGGATGCTCAACAAAAACGTCGTTTTTAAGAATTCGTACAACGTCACCGTTCCAAAGTACAATGCCATATTTTTTAGATAGACAAAATTTCCCAGATTGACCATCATCGGAAATAGTGATTTTTTTTCTTACAGTGGGTGTTTTCGGATCAATTCTATATACTTCTTTGTTGTTTAAGCTGATATACAGTTTTCCCTGATGAATCAGAAGGTTCGATACATCAAAAACGTTGAACTTAAGGGTGAATATGGTTTTACTTTTTACTGTAAACAACAAGGTGCCTGTATCAAACAAAATGGCTGTTGTGTCGTTTGAAAATGTGATTGCCACCGGGTTTGAGGTATAAACTTTCTTAAATGTAATTGTTTCGGGCTGAAGCTCGATAAGGCCATCGCCAGAGGTTAATAAATAGAGTAAAGCGCCTCTTTGCTCAATTTTTAAAATACGGTTGGTTTTAAAAATCGATGGATGAGTTAAATGATTGAAGTTGATAAAATTATGCCCATCAAAACGTGACAAACCATTTTCGGTAGCAATCCAAACATATCCCTGTTGATCTTTTACAATGTCATTTATTTCATTGTGTGGTAGCCCTGAACTAACATCATATGGTGGAAATAATCCTTGATAATATTGGCTAAATAAATTGGGTGAGCAAAATGCGAGGTATAAAAACAGAGACAAGCTGCATTTTTTAATAAAATGAGATTTTAAAAACAATTTTGATATACCAATAGACACCAACAAATATACTATTTTTATACTAACGCCTTCATTCATAATTATTATATTCTTAAATACACATCAATATGTGTATTCGATAAATTTTATAAACCCACATCCTAATGTAGTTTTGCGCACAAAATCTGATTATTATCGATTTTAATTGAATAAAACTAAATACGTTATGATACATTTAAAAGGATTTGGCAAACAGTCATTGCAATTGGCAATAGTTTCTCTATTTGCTTTGTCAACATTTGTTACGCAAGCACAAATCACTAATCTACGGTTTTCGAATGAATCAGCTACCTATACTTCCATCACTGGAACAAGTTTAGTGGCTGCAGGTACAGCTGTTGGAGCTGCATCAGCGGTAACCAATATTGGTTTTACCTTTAAGTTTCAAGGGGTAAACTATACGCAGTTCTCAGTAAATGCCTCTGGTCTATTAAAACTGGGCTCTGTTGCGGTAACAGTTGACCGCACGAACAGTGCCATCACAACAACCACTACACCAAAAATATACGCACTTTGGGATGATTTCTATACAGGAAATCTTGCTTCAGGTGGTGGCGTTTCTTACGTGTTGAGTGGATCTGCCCCCAATAGAGTTTTGACGGTACAGTGGAAAGTGGGTTATGCATCTAATGTGGCAACTACTACTAATTTTCAAGTACTTTTATACGAAACTTCCAATAAAATTGAATTTTTATATGGATCAGCTGCAACGCTTTTATCAGCTTCTGTGGGTCTTGGTGGAATAGATGCAGCGAATGATTATATTTCTATTTGGACTCCTAATACAGCTCTTTCTTCAAGTGTTAATTTCACAACAAATACAGTAATTCCGGGTGCGGGAACTGGATATAAATTTACGTTTACGCCTACTACCACATTAACGGCTAGTCCAGCTTGTTTGACTGATCAACCTAATTTATGGCTAAAAGCAGATGAAGGTGTTAACCATACCATAACTTTATTGAATGTGCCAGCGGCGAACAGAACAGCAACTTCTACTTGGGATGCAAATTGGCCTGCATCTAAATCTACTTTAACAAGTGTGGGTGCATGGTTCCCGAGTGCAGCCGAAGGAGGTAATGGTGTTCCTACAGGTACTAATCAGAGTGGTGCGATTACACTAGACCTGGGTTCAGTGCAGAGTGTAGGTGGAGTAGCTACTTTAGGTGCTTCAGCAAATAGTTGGTTTGTGTCTGATTTTACTGTTAAAGTTTCTAGTGATAATGTGACCTATACGACATTAGGGTTGTTCCAAGGGAATGAAGTGTACAACGAATTGCATTACGCTGATTTTGATGCTCCAGTGAGTTGCAGATACGTGCGAGTTATTCCTGGAGGATTCACAACTTACAAAGCGATGCGTTTGGACGTTTATACCAAAACTGCTACCGCATTACCAGCAAACAATACCAAAGTGTCTGTTTTGGAAGACTTATCTGGCAATAACTGGGATGCTTCGCTACCAACCACTACCGCCAACCAACCTACCTTCTTAACCAACCAATTCAATTTTAATCCTGCTATTAATTTTGCTGCAACAACCAACAAACTGGATATCCCGGATTATGATGTAGCCATGAGATTAGTGGTAAGGGCAACAACCTTAGGAGGTATTCCAGAATTAGTTGTAGCACCTTATTCTCCTGTTAGTATTCATAACGGTATTGCAGGAATTCAAGAAATGGCCGAAAACATTTCCTATCCTGTTGCTCCAACGGCTACCCAACAAAATGTGGCAGAATCGTATTTGGCTACTAAATACGGAATCACTTTAGCTCATGATTATTTGGCTGCTGATGGAACTACTAAAACTTTTGATCTAACTGCCAATGCAGGTTATACCAATAATATCTTTGGTATCGGTCGTGCCGATTGTCAAGGCTTACACCAACGCCAATCAAAGTCTGCAAATACCACAGGATCAATGATGATTGGTAACAACAACATTATCAATACTACAGATGGAAATGTTTCCACTTCAGGAAACAATATTGCTACTGATAATTCCTACTTATACATTGCTGATAATGGATCAAAACCAAAATGGAGCAGCACAGGAGCGCCTACTGGACAGTTCTCAAAAATCAGTACCGTTTGGAAAGTGCAAGAAACAGGAACCATTGGTTCAGTAAAAACAAGCTTTTACACCGGAAAATCAGGAACAACTACTTTTATTCCCAATGCCGCTAGTGCTGATGTAAAAATGTATCTGTATGTAAGTCCAGACGCAGTTTTCAATGACGCCAACAACACCATTTATTCATTAACCTTTGATGGAAAAAACTGGAGTGCTGACGTTGATTTTACAACAGGTCAGTACTTTACGTTAGTAAAAGATTTAGATGGACCTGGAGGAATTTCTGCTGCACCTGTATTATGGTTCAAAGCCGATGCGCCAGGAGCAACGCCAACTACTTTGTGGGAAGATTTTTCTGGAAATGCGGCTGACGCTACAGCGCAGGTTGCTTTTACAGACCCTTCTGCCAGCTTGGTTAATTTTAATCCAAGATATGCCTTCAACGGTACGACGCAATATTTTAAAAATACCAGTTATCAATTTGATAATTTATCGCAAGAACATTTTGCCGTTGTATTCCCTACAGCAAATACAGTACAAAGGAATATTTTTGGTTTCGGTAATACAGCAAATACAAATTACGAAACAGAATTTAGAGTAACAAATGGAGCTGCATTGGCATTTGGATCAGGAAACACGTATCAATTTATTACGAATACAACTACCACCAGCGGATTCTGGCAAATAGCCCAAGCTTCGAGAGACAAATCGATTACAACCAATAATGCTAAAGTAGGGTATTATGGAAACAATGGATTATCATCTACCGTTACAGGAACTATTGCAGCATCGCAGCCAATTAATGAATTTAACATAGGGGCAAGAAAACTAGGAACAACAACGAATGATCAGTTATGGAGCGGATCTATATCAGAGGTTCTGTCTTATGACCAAGTATTAACCGATGCTCAACGCAATCAAGTTCGTACCTATTTAGGCTTGAAATATGGTGTTACCTTAAACCATAATTATGTGAATGGTTTAGGAACGACTATTTGGGATTATACATCTAATAGCACTTATAAAAATAATATTTTTGGTTTGGCTAGAGAAGACCGTCAATTCTTCCACCAACGTCAAGCTACCTCTATTAATTCTAGTGGAGCATTAACCATTGGTAACAACAATGTAATTGGTACACAAAATGCAACTTCTGCTGGAAATGATATCGCAAACAATGATTCTTATATAATCTTAGGAGATAATAATGGCGATTTAAAATTAAATTATACCACAACAGTAAATAAATATTTCTTTAATAGAACTTGGAAATTACAAGAAACAGGAACCATCGGTTCAGTTAAAATTTCTATTCCATCTTATACAAATGCTGCAGCAGTTACCTTACCTAATTATTACACCATATTCTTCCCGAATAACAAAGTGTATTTGGCAATGGATGATGATGGGAATTTTCAAAATGGAGGAACTTCTTATTTAGAAGCTACGGCGGTAGGTTCTGGCGCAACTGCAACTTATGAAGTCAATGTGGACTTGACCAATACAAAACCGTATTTGGCTTTTGCAGTGGATAAAGACATGACGGATTCGGATGGTGATGGCGTTGTAAATCCGGATGATATTGATGATGACAATGACGGAATCATTGATTATACCGAGCAAGGTACTTGTAATTATCCAGAAAATGCACTCGAAGATTTTACCTACACCGGTAATGGCACTGTCGCTACAGCAGTGGCTACTTCAGGGGGTGGTTACACAATCACTACTACGGGTAACAATGGATCTTGGCAATCTAAATATTCCGACCAGTCATTTAAATTGCCCATTCACTTGGAATGGACGACAAACACAACCGGATTTGCTATGTTCGGGTTATTACCCGTAGGTAAAACAAAAACTATTGCCAACTACAACGATGCTGCATATAAAATCTATCACTCTGGTGCTACCATATATGGCTATATGCCCACTGCTTGGAATTTTAATAAAACCTATGTGTCTGGCACTAAAATGGAGATCGATATCTCTGCCACGGGCATAGTTGTTGTAAAACAAAATGGTTTAATTGTGCGCACATTCAAAGGGGTGGTGAGTGATTACAACTTAGCCTTTTCTCTTAACTCTACAAACAAAGTGCTCAACAATGTAAAATTGATTTCCTATGCGAATAATGGTTATTGTGATGATGCTGATACCGATGGAGATGGAATCGTGAATCGTTTGGATTTGGATGCCGATGGGGACGGTTGTAATGATGCAATTGAAGGTGGAGCTACGGTTTCCAATGCAACCGTGATTCCTTATACTGCAGTAGGAACAAACGGATTAGCAACCAGCTTGCAAACTATTGCCAATAGTGGTATCATTAATTATACAGAAATATACGATACTTATGCATTAGACAGCACGTTGAATGCCTGCGATGATAAAGATAACGATTTAGTACTTGACTATATAGATATTGATGATGACAATGATGGTGTTTTAGATCAAGAAGAACAAACTTCGTGTGTTTCTCCAGCTGAAGTTTTGGAAGACTTAGTGTTTACAGGTAATGCTACAGTGATTGCGTTTGACACTGAGGTAACTGGAATTGCCACTACGGGAGCAGCTTCCACAAATAGTTGGACATCAAGTTATTCAAACAAAGAATTTAGCTTACCCATTCACCTAGAGTTTACTACTGATGCAAATAGTGTGGAAGGTATGATAGGATTAGCGGCTACCAAAACGCTAGCGGGCGCTGCAGTTACTCAGGTAGTAAATAATTTTATCGACGCTACGAGTTACAAATACTACACATCCAACAGTAACACTTATTATGCAAGAATGCCTACGAGTTGGAATGTTACTAATGTAGCCTATACCGCCACACAAAAATTTGAGATAGACATCAATGAAAGTGGGGTATTAACCGCCACAGTAAATGGCGTTATGGTACACCGTATCCAAGCACCAATTTCTACCTATAAATTTGTAGTAAGTGGTAAAACCACAGAAAAGGCTTATCATAATGTTAAATTAACTTCCAAAACGAATACCACAGTTTGTACCGACGTTGACACCGATGGAGATGGAATCGTGAATCGATTGGATTTAGACTCGGATGGCGACGGTTGTAACGATGCCGTTGAAGGAAGTGTCGGAAATACGACAACAACGGTTCCTTTGACAGGAGCAGTAGGAACCAATGGTTTAGTAGATACCAAAGAAACAGTAGCAGATAATGGAATTGTCAATTATCTTTCTACCTACACTTCTTATGGATTGAGTAATTTACAAAATGTGTGTTTGGATACAGATGGGGATTTAGTCGGAGACATTCGTGACTTAGATGATGACAATGATGGTGTTCCAGATTATATCGAAATGAACGCTTCGGCCCCTTTGTTTGTAAACAAAACAAGTGATGCGGTCTTAAAAAAGTTAACCGGAAGTATTTTAAAAGAGACCGGCACAGTTAATTACGAAGTGATCATGTCAGGTCCAAGTGTAACCAATCCTGGAATTTATGATGGTGGAAATGGAATTCATTTCCAAGTGAATGGAATTACAACCAATGCGGATATCAATTTCAATTTAACCGCAGCGGTATCTGAAAATAGTTCGACACCCATTGCTCCAAAAGTACAAACGGTTGATTTTGGTCCGAGTGTACCTTTCAATACGGCTACGAATACTACAAACGAAGCAAGTAATATCGTGCTGACTTGGCCAGGTGCGTATGCTGTGGTGTATGATCCTTACAATCAATTGAGTACACACAATACGGGTGATATTATTAGTAGTGGTGACATGATAACGCAAAGCGTAGCCATCACCAATGCTGACATTAAAACAGGGAAAACGTGGTCTG
>JBILBN010000067.1:0-12196 GCA_044353665.1 Chitinophagaceae bacterium
TTTGGTTGTACCGAACTAGTTAAAACCGCTTGGGATAAAGCAGGTGTTGAAGGTCCAACTCCACATAGAGTGATTATAAATAAACAAGGATAATTTATTTACCTTTTGTCTAGTCCTGAAATAGCGATACACAATAAAATTAATCAAATGTAAATATCCTTGTATTTCTTATATGATTGATGCCTTTTTTATCGGGTAATTTTTATTGAACTATTTTTTATCAAAAAATAAAAATTTTACAGCAACAATAATCATTAAAATTGCAAATATTTTTTTGATGGTCAATGTTGGAACAGTCACAGCAACTTTACTGACAAAGAAGCTACCAACAATAAATCCAACACAAAGTATGCCTGCAATTTTCCAATCAACCATTCCATTTTTATGGTATGTAATAGCTGCCACTAAACTCACTGGAAACGACAACATTGCTAAGGTAGTACCTTGTGCAGTATGTTGGCTTAAGCCAAATAATCCTACCAATGCTGGTACTATTACGATTCCTCCACCAATACCTACAAGGCTACTTAATGCGCCTGCACATAATCCCAAAATGATTAATCCCAAAATTGTGCTTATTGACATGATTTCTTATTTTTATACACAACAATAATAATACTTTTACGTTACTATGTTAAATCTGAATTACTTTTTTTTCTAAAACTTGTTTTTCTCATTCATAAAATTATCTTTGTAAATCTTTTTAAAAAAATATAAATTAATACTTAAAAAACAGAAACTATGGCAGACGTAAAAACTAGCGTGTCAAACACAGCAACAAGCTCTTCTAGTAAAAGCTCAAACACAATGATGATGAATTTAATAATTGTAGTTATTTGTATTGCAGTTGCTCATCTTATTTTTCATTTGGTATTCAGTTCACAATTTTTAGACGCTGAAAAACACAAAGCGAAAAATTTAATGGGTACTATGTATCAAGGAGGTTGGGTTGTACCAATATTAATTTCTACAATGCTTGTAATGATTGCTTTTGTTATCGAGAGAGCTGCTACTATTTTCAAATCTCGTGGTAAAATTGGGAATGCAGAATTTATCAAAAAAGTTCAATTCCATTTATCTTCAAAAAATATAGACGCTGCTATGTCTGAGTGTGATAAACAAGCAGGAAGTGTTGGTAACGTTATGAAAGCTGGTTTAAAAACGTATAAAGAAATGGCTTCTAATACAACATTAGATACCGAACAAAAAATTGCTTCTATCAAAAAAGAAGTGGAAGAAACAACATCATTAGAATTACCAATGATGGAGAAAAACTTAGTATTCTTAGCAACTATTACGTCTGCGGCAACCTTGTTAGGATTGTTTGGAACCGTAATGGGAATGATTCGTGCCTTCGCTGCTATGGCTAATGCTGGAGCTCCTGATGCGAATGCGTTGGCTGCTGGTATTTCTGAAGCGTTGGTAAATACTGCGTTAGGGATAGGTACTTCATTTATTGCGATGTTAGCTTATAATTTCTTTACTACAATTATTGATAACGTAACATACGGAATTGATGAAAGTGGATTTACTTTAGAGCAAAGTTTCAAAGCAAATTTTAAATAATGATTAATGGTAAATGGTAATCTATCAATTTAATTTGATAACCATTAAGCACATTAATAATTTATCATTCATAATTTAAAATTAATATAAATGGCACATAAACTTCCAAGAAAAAGCACACACATTGACATGACTGCCATGTGTGACGTAGCGTTTTTGCTGCTAACTTTTTTCATGTTGGCTACAAAATTTAAACCCGATGAGCCGGTAATTGTTAAAACTCCGTCTTCAATATCAGATATTATTATGCCAGAAAATTCAATTCTTTTGACGGTTGATCCTCAAGGAAAAGTATTTTTTGATTATGATAATAAGAAAGCTAAAAGAATTCTAATCGATGAAATTAGCAAAGCAAAAGGTTTGAATTTAACTCCAGAACAACAAGCTTCGTTTGTAAATGGTGCATCATTTGGATTACCTTTCAATCAAATGAAAGCATATTTAGATGTTGAACCTATGGAACAGAGAACATACGCTTTCACAGGCATCCCAATTGATACTTCTTTTGTTGCAGAAACCAATGAATTAGGCTATTGGATTCAAGCAGCTCGTTCAGCTGGCCAAACAGAAGGGCATCCTCCTCGTATATGTATTAAATGCGATGGTTCTACGGTGTATCCTCAAGTGAAAGATGTAATTAGAACATTAACAAAAAATGGAATTGATCGCTTTAATTTATTAACTTCATTAGAAGCTATTCCTGAAGGAACTGAGGCTTATGAAGAAAATAAAAAAGCAAATTAATATTATTAACTAATTAAATAAATTAGGAAATGGCAGAAATACAAGAGAAATCAGGTGGTAAAGGCGGCAAAAAAGGAAAAAAACTTTCTACCAGAATCGATTTAACACCCATGGTGGATTTAGGATTCCTATTAATCACCTTTTTCATATTTACAACAACTATGGCTAAACCTAAAACCATGGAGATAAATATGCCTGTAGATAAAGATAAAGTGGAAGAAAAGGATAAAAATAAAGTTAAAGATTATACAGCAATGACCATTCTGTTAAGTAAAGAACACCGTGTTTATTACTACACAGGAATTGCTGATGATCCGATGAGCCCACCAGATGTTAAGGTGACTTATTTTCAAAATAAAAATGGCATCAGAGATGCAATCATTGCATTAAAAAAACGGGTTTATGAAGAACGAAATAATGGTGCCCCAGGGCATAATCCTACTGATGAGCCAGTTATTTTAATTAAACCTGCAGAAAATAGCGAATACACAGATATGGTGAATATTTTAGATGAAATGCAAATCAATGGAATTACTACTTATGCATTAATCGATATTACGTCTGTTGATAAAGATTTTATTACTGCAACTGAAACTGCTAACGCAGGTGCGACTCAATAATTTTTATGAAAAATATAACAATTTAGCATCATAATTTTAAAAGCTAAAAAATGGAAACTAAAGACATACTAAAATCAGACGTCCTCGATATTATTTTTGAGGGACGTAACAAAAAATACGGAGCTTATGAGCTTCGGAAAAATTACGAAAAAAGATTACGTAATGCAATTATTGGTTGTGTTGCAATTGCTGGTGTATTAGTAGCTGTTCCTGTAATTGGTGGATTGTTAAAGGATATAAAGCCTAAAAAAACAATTAAACCGAAAATTACAGAGTTGATAGCACCTCCTCCAATGGATGAGAAAAAGCCACCTCCACCACCTCCACCACCACCTCCGCCTCCAGTAAAACCACAGGTTAAGTTTACTCCTCCTGTTATTAAAAAAGCAGAGTTGGTACAAGAAGATGAAAAACCACCACCAAAAAAAGAATTAGAAAAAGCGACTGCTAGTACGGTTACCGTTGCTGGAGATGAAAATGCAAAATTAGATGCACCAGTAATACCAGACAAAGGACCTGCAATAGTTGAAACTAAAGTCGAAAGTAATGAAATTTTAGAGTTTGTGGAACAAATGCCTGAATATCCAGGAGGAGAAGATGCATTATTCGGTTACATTCAAAAAAACTTAAAATACCCTAAACAAGCTGTAGATGCAAATACGGAAGGAAGAGTAACGATCAATTTTGTTGTAAATGACGATGGCAGTATTACGGATGTAAAATTAGCTAGAGGTATTGGTTACGGTTGTGACGAAGAAGCAATTAGAGTAGTAAGGGGTTTACCTAAATGGAATCCTGGAAAACAAAATGGTAAAAAAGTAAGGGTTGCTTACAGTTTGCCAATTACTTTCCAATTAGATTAAGTATCAATTTATATATAGTCTCATAAAAAACTCCCAAATTGGGAGTTTTTTTTATGCCATATATTATTCAAAAAAGAAATTATAAATACAAGTAGATAATTGATAATTAACGAGTACTACCTACTCCCAAGCATTATTTAATTTCAATACTTTTTCAATTACATCTCGTACACATCCTTTTCCTCCGAGTTTAGGTGAAACGTATTTGGATATTGCTTTTACTTCATCACATGCATCGGCAGGACAAGTTGGTAAAAACACAGTTTGCATCACATCAACATCAGGCATATCATCGCCCATATATAAACAACAAGAAAAATCAAAGTTTTTTTCAGCAGCAATTTTAAGCAATAAAGACCGTTTATCAGCAATACCTAAATGCACATCGGTAATACCTAATCCTAAAAAACGAGATTTTAAAACATCGCCTGTTGCACCTGAAATAATGGTTATTGAATACCCTTTTTTAATAGCTAATTGTAATGCATAGCCATCTTTGATATTCATTGTTCTTACATATTGACCATCTGATAATAACAATAACGAGCCGTCGGTTAATACGCCATCGATATCAAAAATAAAATGTTTAATTTGTTTAAATTCTTCTAAAATCATTTGGATTTTGTCTTTTCAATGCCATTTTTAATAACTACACTTTTAACTACCTTTCCTGTTTGATCATCATAATACTTCCAAGTGCCTTGTTTCTCACCAGCAATATATTTTCCTTTTGCTTTTAACTTACCCGAATCGTAATTTTCAATCCATTCGCCTTCTTTAAAATCTAAATGATAATTGCCTTTTTCAAGCACAATTCCATCTTGAGAAAAACTTTCTGACGCTCCTTCTAATATACCTTCGTCGTAATGATATTGAATAGCCACTTTCCCATTTTCGTAGTACCAAGCATTAAGTCCATGCCGTTTACCATTTTTCATAAATCCAAGTTCTTGAAGGTCAGCATTCGGAAAATAAATTTTCTTCACACCATCTTCAATATCATTTTTATAATTAATTTCTTTATTGATACGAGTTCCTTTGTAATAAACACGATACAAACCATTTAGTTTATCCTCTAAATAAGAAATAGAAGTTTCTAAGTAACCGTCCTTACCTAAAGTAATTAAATTACCCATTTTTTTTCCGTTTCTATAAACAGTAATTGTGTGAGGAAATCCGTTAGAATAATAGGTAGACCAAGTTCCATCCAATAAATTATTATTTAAATAATATTCTTCAATTAATAAACCTTGTTTATTGATTACTTTGTAATAGGTACAATCACTATAATTGGTAACAACAGTGTCCACATTATTTTTATAATGTTGAGCAAATAATGTTACTGCAGGAAAATATAATAACGTAAAAAGTGCTATTTTTTTCATTCATTCAGTTTAAAAACTAAAGATGAAGACGTCCTTTTTTGTCTAATAGTTGGTCAACAGTTTCTTGATACATTTCATCAGGAACACAACAATCTACAGGGCAAACGGCAGCACATTGTGGTTCTTCATGAAAACCTTGACACTCAGTGCATTTATCTGAGACTATATAATAAGTATCATCTGCCACAGGTGCATTTTTTGAAGAGGCATCCATGTCGTCTCCACTCATTAATTTAAAAGAACCTTTAACTGAAGTCCCATCAGCAATAGCCCATTCTACACCACCTTCATAAATTGCATTGTTTGGACATTCAGGCTCACAAGCCCCACAATTAATACATTCGTCTGTAATTTTAATAGCCATAATATAAAATATTTTATTTTTTTATAAAGTTTTAAAAAGAAAGTTCGACTTTCGTGGCTCAAAAGTACAAAAAAAATCAATTGTAGTTATATGATAAATGACAGAATCCATTTAATGTTGAAATTAAAAGATTATTTTATTGAAAATAATGTAGAATTTAAAGAAATTAAAACATTAAGTGAACGAAACAATGCTTGGTTTGCACAAGAATTTATAGAAAAATCGATTGATAACATTTGTAATCAATATTTAGATGAAGATGAAATGATTGTTTTTGCTTCTTTTATTAAAACAAAAGAACAATTAAACGATCAAAAAATAATAGGCATTACAATGGCTGGAAACATTCCTTTGGTTGGTTTTCATGATTTTTTATGTGTGTTTTTAAGCGGACATATTCAACACATTAAATTGTCCTCAAAAGACGAAACATTAATGATGCATATTATTCAAAAATTGCATGCTTGGGATACCGAAACCATAGAAACAATTAAGGTGTTACCTATGCTTAAAAATTGTGATGCATACATAGCCACGGGCAATAACCAAACAGCAAAAGTATTTGAACAATATTTTGCAAAATACCCAAATATAATCAGACGAAACAGAACCTCTGTAGCCATATTAACAGGCAATGAAACTAATGAGGAATTGCAATTATTAGCCCATGATATTTATTTATATTTTGGCTTGGGTTGCAGAAATGTTACTAAACTCTATGTTCCAAAAGATTATGCTTTTGAGAATTTATTGCAACAATTTTCAAAATACAATGAATTAAAAAACCACAATAAATATAGAAACAATATTGATTATAATTTGGCATTGTATATATTAAATAACCAATTTTATATGTCGAATGAAAGCTTACTTTTAGTAGAAAATAAAAACTATTTTTCGGCTATTTCTGTTGTAAACTATGAATTTTATGAAGACATTCAATTTGTCGAAAAAGAATTAACGAATAACGAAAACATTCAAGCCATTATCGGTCATCATTTTTTACCTTTTGGAACATCACAAAGTCCTACCCTAATGGATTTTGCTGATGGAGTCTCTACCATAGATTTTTTGAATTCGTTGTGATTTTTTTAAACACTCAAATGAGTGTTAAAATTGTTTTAAAATGATTTTTAGTATGCAGTTGTTTTTTATTTTTGTACTCTTAAATTTTTTAAAATATGAAAAAGATAATCGGAACAGTCGTAATTGCATTTTGTACTTCTATTTTAACTTTTGCATTTGCTAAAAAAATAGAAAGTAGTGAAAAACAAACCTCCTTAGAAATTACAAACACCCCAATGCCTGACGGAGAAAATGGTTATACAAATTTAGAAGATGCTGCTGAAAAATCGAGCAAAGCGGTTGTACATATTAAAACAGAAACCAACGCAAGGCAAGTACAATACCAAAACCCTTTTGGAGGTTCTATTTTTGATCAGTTTTTTGGGCAACAATATATGCAACAAGGACCTCAGGAATCAAGTGGAAGTGGTGTGGTTGTCTCGGCTGATGGTTATATTGTTACCAACAATCATGTAATTGATGGTGCTGACCAAATTAAAGTAGTTTTTAATAATAAAAAAACAGTTTCGGCAAAATTAATTGGCAAAGATGCCTCTACCGATTTAGCCGTATTGAAGGTTGATGAAAACAATTTGTCATTTATTCAATATGGCAATTCAGACGATGTGCGTTTAGGACAATGGGTTTTAGCAGTAGGCTACCCACTAACACTCGAAACAACAGTAACTGCTGGTATTGTGAGTGCTAAATACAGAAACATTGGCATTAATCAACAAAAAAGTGGCAACAATGCCATTGAAAGTTTTATACAAACAGATGCTGCCGTAAACCCCGGAAACAGTGGTGGCGCATTGGTAAATGCTCGTGGAGAATTAATCGGTATAAACTCTGCAATAGCTTCGCCTACAGGTTCTTATGCTGGATATTCATTTGCCATTCCATCAAATATTGTAAAAAAAGTAGTGAATGATATGATGAAGTTTGGCAACGTACAACGAGCTTATTTGGGCGTTGGTTATTTAGATACCAAAAATGCTACTCCTGAACAAATGAGTGCCTATCATTTAGAGAAAATTGAGGGGATTTATATTAATCAAATTATGGAAAACAGCAGTGCAGAAGATGCAGGCTTAAAAGTGGGCGATGTAATTACTAAAATAGGGAACAACAGTATAAAAAGTGGACCCCAAATGTTAGAAAAAATTGCTCAATACCGTCCAGGTGAAAGCATATCCATACAATATATTAGAAATGGAAAAGCCGCTACAACAACAGCAAAATTGAAAAATGTATTGGGCAACACTCAAATTGTAAAAAACGAACCTCTATCAAAAGAAAAACTAGGCGTTCAAATGAGGGATTTAACAAGCCAAGAAGCTGGTCAATTAGGCATTAAAGGAGGTATTTACATTACAGGAATACTTCAAAATGGATTAATTGCCAAACAAACACGTATGAAAAAAGGCTTTGTAATGACACAAGTGAATGAGCAAGCCATTTCATCCATTAAAGAATTAGAAAAAATATTGCAATCCGAAGAAAAAGATTTTCAATTGGGTGGCTTATATCCTAATTACCAAGGATTGTATTATTATGAAATAAAAGCAGAATAAGGAATGTCTTCAAATGAGCGTTCTTGTTTGTTTTGTAAGTAATAAAGACTAATTCAACGTTGATTAAATCCTTCAAGGTATTATGAATCTTGAAGGATTTTTTAGTTAAAAAAAATTCAAATTCAATTAATTTTTAATAAATAATATTTCCCTAAAACCTACATCCATCTTCCTATATTCGACCTTATATTTAGACATTAAAAAACTTGCAAAAACGACTAAAAAAAGCTATTTTTGTGAGTCTTCAAAAAATGTCTATTTGAAGAAAATAAAATTAAAATTAAAATCTAGAAATGTCAGAAGAAAACGAAGAAAAACAAATGCCAGCTTATGGTGCCGATAGTATTCAAGTACTGGAGGGGTTAGAAGCTGTTCGAAAAAGACCTGCCATGTATATTGGCGACATTGGTGTAAAAGGATTGCATCATTTAGTGTATGAAGTTGTAGATAACTCCATTGATGAAGCCTTGGCTGGTCATTGTAAAAATATTACCGTAAAAATTTTAGAAGGCAACTCGATTTCGGTTGAAGATGATGGTAGAGGTATTCCTACTGCCATGCACACGAAAGAAAAACGTTCGGCTTTGGAAGTTGTAATGACGGTTTTGCATGCTGGTGGTAAATTCGATAAAGGCTCCTACAAAGTATCGGGAGGTTTGCATGGTGTAGGTGTGAGTTGTGTAAATGCGTTAAGCAAATACTTATTAGTTACCGTAAACCGTGATGGGAAACGTTTCGAGCAAGAATATAGCTGTGGTGCACCCAAATATGCAGTGAGAGAAATTGGTGAAAGTAATACTACCGGTACTAAAGTAGTTTTCACACCAGATGATAGCATTTTCATTGTAAGTGAATATAGTTTTGAAATTTTAGCCGCTCGTTTACGTGAGTTATCATTTTTAAACAGAGGTGTTCGTATTCATTTAATTGACGAAAGAGAAAAAGAAGACAATGGAGAATTTCCGACAACTACTTTTTTTAGCGAAGGAGGAATTAGTGAATTTATTTTATTGCTAGATAAAAATGCAAAACGCGAAGGTTTATTGCCTGCACCTATTTTTGCAGAAGACCATGATATAGAATCAAATGTAGCGGTAGAATTAGCCATGATGTATAATACATCATATAGTGAAAATATTTTTTCGTATGTAAATAATATCAATACAATTGAAGGAGGAACGCACGTTGCTGGTTTTAGAAGAGCCATAACGCGTGTCTTTAAATCGTATGGTGATAAAAACAAATTGTTTGAAAAAGCAAAAGTTGATATTTTAGGAGATGATTTTAGAGAAGGCTTAAGTGTAGTAATTTCTGTAAAAGTTCCTGAACCTCAATTTGAAGGACAAACCAAAACAAAATTAGGTAACAGTGAAGTTTCTGGTATTGTAGATGCTGCTGTTTCTAGAGTATTAGAAGCCTATTTGGAAGAAAATCCTAAAGAAGCAAAAATTATTATTGAAAAAGTAATTATTGCCGCACAAGCTCGTCAAGCGGCTAAAAAAGCCCGTGAGTTAGTACAACGTAAAAATGTTTTAACGGGTAGCGGATTACCCGGAAAATTAGCCGATTGTAGCGATAACGATCCAGCAAAATGTGAGCTTTATTTAGTCGAAGGAGATTCGGCTGGTGGAACTGCCAAACAAGGTAGAAACCGTCAGTACCAAGCAATTTTACCTTTACGTGGTAAAATTTTGAACGTTGAAAAAGCGATGCCTCATAAGGTTTTTGAAAACGAAGAGATAAGAAATATGTACACTGGTTTTGGTGTAACGATAGGAACCCCTGATGATGCAAAAGCATTAAACACAGCTAAACTTCGATACCACAAAATCATCATCATGACCGATGCCGATGTAGATGGTTCACATATCTCTACTTTGATTTTGACTTTCTTATATCGATATATGAAAGAATTAGTTGAACAGGGATTTGTATATATAGCACAACCCCCATTGTATTTAGTTAAAAAAGGGAAAGAGCAAATATATGCATTTGACGAAGAAGCTCGTAAAGCTGCAGTGTTAAAATTGGGTGCAGGCAAAGAAGACTCTGTGCATATACAACGTTATAAAGGTCTTGGAGAGATGAATGCGGAGCAATTGTGGGAAACTACAATGGATCCAGAAAAACGTACATTAAAACAAGTTACTATAGAAAGTGTTGCAGAAGCGGATAGAGTATTCTCGATGTTAATGGGTGATGAAGTTCCTCCTCGTAGAGAATTTATTGAGAAACATGCGAAATATGCAAAAATTGATATTTAAAAAATAAATAGTACATGAAACAACTTTTGGTATTACTCATGCTGTTGTCTTTTTTTCAAACAAAAGCTCAAAATAAAATTAAAGAGTCTGATTTGAGGAATTTATATAATTTGATGATTGGATCATTTTCAAGCGAAAATCAATCAAAAGAAGATTCTAGTTATTTCGATATTCGTTTAAAAATGGTTCCAATGTGGTCAGAAAGTGAGTACTATTGGTTATATGTTGAACAAGCAATGGCTACGAATGAAAATAAACCATACCGTCAAAGGGTGTATCGAATTAGTAAATTCAATGATACTACAATTGAAAGTAGGGTGTACACCATTAAAAATGGCGAACAATATTTTGGAGAATGGAAATTAGAAAATCCTTTAGCAGGCTTAACTATAGACTCATTAGAAGAACGAAAAGGCTGTTCTATTTTTTTGAACAAAATAAATAAAAATGAATTTTCTGGCTCAACCAATAAAAGTGATTGTGAAAGTGCTTTAAAAGGCGCTTCTTATGCAACTTCTTTTGTAAATATATATACAGATATGATTATATCTTGGGACAGAGGTTTTGACAAAGATGACAATCAGGTTTGGGGTGCAGAAAATGGAGGATATATTTTTGTAAAATTAGAAAATTATTAAATTTTAACTTAATTTTGAAAAAAATACTCAACAATTGTTGGGTATTTTTTTTCAAACAAATGAACTAATTTCACTACATGAAAAATCATTTAATAAATTATATTTTACTAATCGTATTTTTCTTAATTGATGCTAAAGTAACATTTGGCCAAGACAATACATTTGTCACTCAACAAAATAATTTATTTTTTCTAAACAACAAACCCTATCCATTTATTGGTACAAACTATTGGTATGGAGGTTTTTTGTTATCAGATACAAAAAATAATGGAAAACAAAGACTCATCCATGAATTAGATTTTTTAAAGAAAAATGGCATAAATAATCTTAGGGTTTTATTAAGTGCAGAAGGCGATTCGAGCTACCTTTATCGTGTATCTCCCTCACTACAAAAAAAACCATTAGAATACAATGAAGATTTAATGAATGGTTTTGATTTTTTATTAGCAGAAGCCACAAAAAGAGATTTAAAAATAGTGTTTGTACTCAATAATAATTGGGAATGGTCTGGAGGATTTGGACAATATTTAGAATGGGCAAAATATGGAAACGCACCTTTACCCAAAACCCCTAATTGGGATTGGGATAAATACTGTAAATACATTGCACAATTTTATACGTGTTATGCTTGCAAAGCTTGGTATAACAAATGGATATATTATGTGCTCAACAGAGAAAATAAAATTACGCACCGAAAGTACAAAGATGAACCAGCTATAATGGCTTGGGAATTGGCAAACGAACCAAGACCTATGAAAATAAATGCAGTACTCGATTATAAAATTTGGATAAAAGAAACAGCAAATTATATTAAATCAATAGACCGAAATCATTTAGTGACCATTGGAGTAGAAGGTGTTATTAGTACCCTGAATGATGAAACTATTTTTTCAGAAATTCATTCATATAAAAATATTAACTATGCAACCATTCATCTTTGGCCAAAAACTTGGCAATGGTATAATGGGAAAAGTGAGGAATCTATACAAGATTCAACCTTACAAAAAACCATTAAGTATATTGAGCAACATGCAAAACTGATGCAAATAATCAATAAACCTTTAGTGATAGAAGAGTTTGGTTTACATCGTGATGGAAATTCATTTTCATCCA
>JBILBN010000068.1:0-12159 GCA_044353665.1 Chitinophagaceae bacterium
TTTACAGATTTCTTAACTAAATTAATGTATTCAGGAGAAACATCGCCAAGAGGTTGAATGTTAATTTTTAACGCCGGTTTTACAGAGTAAAAACTAGATAAAACGATGAGTGCAATTGGAATAATAAATAATAACTTTTTCATAAATAATAAATTTTTAATTTAACTCCTACTTCGATGTTTTAATTGGCTTTTCGGATGATTCCCAATGGATATAAATTTTACTTTTTTAAATTTTAAGGCGTGTGAATAATTGTTTATAATTTTTAATTTCCTTTGAAAGATTTTTTAATTGAGTGCCAAATGGTACAATATTCTTTATATATATCGGTGTAATTAAAAATGACAGTAGATGCTTCTTTTCTAAAATCAACTATTAAATCTTTATTAGCTCTGATGTTGTTCATAGAACGATAAACCTCACACCATTCCTTTTGTCGATTCAACAACATTTGAACGACAATTAATTGGTTAATAATAGCAATGGTATATGATTTAGGGTTGCGTTTTAAAGCTTGAGCGGAAAATAAGGAAGCCTCCTTTACATCAAAATAATTGTCCATCGCTTTTAAATAGGCATAGCATATTAAATCGTCTGCAGTTGCTAGGTTGTAAAAAGCAGTAGGCGTATATTCTTTATGAAGGAGCATCAACTTGTTAAGATACAGGGTTGCATTATTTTTTCCATCAATGTTCCATTTTAGCGCATTAATCACCGCTATTTTTTTATCAATACTGCTTGTTGTAGAATTTAAATAATCAAATACTTCATCAGTTAAAACTCCATTTGAATTGGCTGTTTTGGCCACTAGAGGAATATCCAAATAGGCTTGATAAAAATCACTTGAAGTCAATGGACTATCTGCAAAAACTGCGTTGATGGAGAAAGTGAAAAGGAAGAGTAAAATTGTTTTTTTCATATTATTAATTACAACTCGTTCCGTCAGTAAAATGCACTTTTGTAATTTTTACAATTACAACCGAAGCTCCTTTAACCCTTGGGCTACGAGCCAAGGTTTTGGTAAAACCAGGAGCGATAGGGTCAATTATTTTAGTTGAATTAAAGGAAGAGTTATCGCTTTCTATTAATTCATTCGCATTGTTATAATAATATACATTCCAATAAACACCGTCTACTGTCTTTTGGGAATTATTTTTAAACGTAACACTGTACCCTAATAAATAGTTGAAGCTAATTGCTTTAGAAACATCATTGACTTCTACACTACACAAACCTTTATTTGTTTGGGCATTTATTGAGTTGCCAATTAGAATAAGCATAGCAATAAAAAATAGTTTTTTCATAGTTTTTTTGTTTTAAATTTTTACTTTAAAATTCCTTTGAAAATCAGGAAGTTAAGAGTACAGCACAACGAAAATAGCAAAATATTTTACACGTTTTAATCTTTTGCGTAAATTTAACATATTGTCAGAAATTACCCAATCCCAAATCATCAAAAGTTCTACAATCAAAATATTAAATACATAATTAATTGGATATAAACTATATAGGGCTAGCTCATTTGTAATTTATTTGCCGTTGACTTTATCTTTAATATAGCGTTGGTAGTTTTTTATTACTTATGAAATCTGCGGTAATTTATTTGTGGTTTAGTAATTATTATAAATTGTTTTTACATTGGAATTTTTGTAGATATCTACTGGAGTAATAACCATTTCATTTAAATTAATTGAATTGCCATTATATCGTTTCTTAATAGCCTTTTTAACAATATCATTGTTCAGGTTGTAATCGGAGAATTTTTTACCGTAACCTACAAATCGGTCACCTGCTACCAATACTTTATATACTAGTTCAGAGCAATACATTTTTTCATCGGACCATTGAAATTGAGAATCGTAATCTTTACCCAAAAGACTTACTGAATAGTTAAACATAGTGTTTAATTCACTTTTAGTTAATGGGTCTTTAACTCTTGAAACAATATATTTTTTACCCACCCCACGATTTATCCATTCTTGTAATGGAGTTTTTTTTACAGGTTGTACTGCTTCAAAAACATAAGGTTTTCCATTTCGAAAAAAAATGATTCCACAATGAGTCAGCTTTGATTCAGTTATCAGTTGAATCATTTTACTCTGAGAGGTTTTAGATGTTTGGAAAATAATATCTCCATTTTTAAAATCTTGAGACATACAAGATTCGAACATAGAATTTATAACAACCATCAATAACAACAATATTTTCTTTTTCATATTAACATAATTTAACAGTACGAATATACACTCCAATGATTTACACAAAATTATAATATCTACCAAATTTCCTTAAAAAAAGGTATTGAATACTTAATTATACAGGACACAAACTTTTCAGACTACATCATTTGTAATTTATTAGCTTTTGACTTCACCTTTAATACGGCGTTAGTAGATTTTTTGTAAGTCCTGATATTTTTGAGTTGACATTTTATTTTAACTATCGGTTACTGTCGCACCAACCTGTAGTAAATAAATAAAAAGAATAGCAATTAGTACCTACTAAAAGGAAG
This sequence comes from Chitinophagaceae bacterium, assembly GCA_044353665.1. Lineage (GTDB taxonomy): Bacteria > Bacteroidota > Bacteroidia > Chitinophagales > Chitinophagaceae > OLB11. The sequence continues at coordinate 2,513 of JBILBN010000068.1, forward strand.
TTTTTGATTCTGTTTTTGTTGTCGCAATAGTATATTTTTTAATAGTGCGAAGTCTTAATTTTTGAATAATAAAAAGAGTAGTTGTAATAATTAACAATAATGGGTAAATTATTATAAAAATAACAAAATTCACTTCATAATATGATAGTCCGGTAATGTTGGCAAGAATGATTATAAAATCAGTACAATAAGCATAAAGCTCTTTTAATAAATGAATCAAGCTATTCATAGTTTCTTTTTTGAAAGTTTTTTTATCTCTTTTTGTATGTCGATTGATTTAATAATGAAATATAAAATCGTTAATGGAAATAAAAATACAAGAAAAATAATGTTGGCAGCACCGTAGTCACCCGTTGATGCAAGTATCCCTATAACGCCAAAGTAAAACACGTCTGTAATTGGGTAAAACGGTTTTAGATATTTTACGTGATGTGCTTTGCAATATTTTGTGTTGTTGTGACAAATCCATGTGCATTTTTTTGGCAAATACTCAGCTGAGTTTATAGCAGTAATTCCGTTAGCCGTGTGTGGTTTTTCCTTGATTTTTGGTCTTACAGACTCGTTAATTAATGCCATAATCAAAAAAGGGGAAAGCAAGATTAATGCGTTTCGTAGAATTTTTTTCATCATTGTTTATGTATGCTTGTAACGTTTTGTTTTTAGGCAATGGCGGGACTTAAGAAGCACCAAGTGACCCATTTATTATAATCTTTTATTTCTCTTCGTTTTCTTTGAAAACACTTACAATTTTATCAGATACATATACATATCCAAGTATACCAATACCAATAGTTTTTTTTCGACCATTAAATTCAACATTTGTTAACGAAAATAAAAAGAAATTTTCTCGAGCTATAAGCCCTTTAGTTAATTTATCAATAAAGCTGTCTCCTAATAATTTACCAAAATTATAAAATGGATTTTTTTTTATTTTTTCAGTGCTCATTTTTTTATTAAATGCTATTTGCAGTTTTGATTTCACAGACTGAATGTGCGCTTCTTCGCTTGGATTAGAAAAAAATAATATAGAAACAAAAAGAATTGATAATAGAATGTAAAATTGTTTTTTTGTCATTTTCTGTTTTTTTAAAGTTAGATTTTATTTTTGATTTATGAAGCAGGGTTTACTAGTTAATTAATTGGCTGTAATGTGTAAACAGCCATTCTTTTCAAATTTCACATAACACTTTTTCATCTTGTGTAATGAATCAAGTGCTTGGATAAAATGGTTAAGTTGCTTTTTATTACTTTTAAATGCTCGGTAACTTATGTCAAAGGTTTTACCTTTTAAATGTACACTTTCTTTAATTGCATTCGAATTATCCCTCATTAATTGCTTAACAGATTCTAGTGTTCTTGTTGTACTCGTAATTTCAAAAGGAATATACTCAACTGAATCTTTTTTACAATTATGCATATATAATTGTGAAAGTTCTTGTATAAAATTAAATCCTCTTGGTAAAATATACGGTTTTGAAGAAGTTGAACTTCTCATAATATAAAAACTATTAGTTTTGAGTTCTACTAAAATTGAATTTCTTAGTAATTTATCTAATGATATAAAATTTTGTTGAGGTTTTATACCCTGATTATTTTCGTATGCTTTTTTGTGGGCTGGCGGTAAGTCATTAAATAAAGTTGGACAATTAATGCATTCTGCAGATTGACCATCTCCACCTTTTTTTGAATATCCAAAAATGGATTTCATTTTTCGAATTATTTTTTTTCTAAAAGGAATTAAACAAATAATTATTGCCAAAGCAGTAATTATAATTATACTGCTATTTTTTTTCAATAAATTCATTTTTTCAATAGTTGTCATTTTGTTGTGTGTTGGCTTTGTGTGGAGGAAATAAATAGATATGTGCCGCTAAAAGCGTTGGCTTATTTGTCGGCTTGCAGCTCTTTTAATTTTGTGAAACGTTGGCATTTTGTCGGTCATATCGTCTTTTAGAATGATCCATAACGGTTTGAGAGTTTAAGAAGTTAGCGATTTTGAAGAACGAATGTTCTCTGAACAAAAAAACTGTCATACGAAGTACTGAACAGCCAATTTCTTGTAGATGCTGTAATATGTTCGTTTTTATTCTGAATAGCTGTATTGACCATTTTTTAAGGAATATTGTAATTTCTTTATGTCTATCTTTTTGTTATAAAATAGGAGCCCTTTTAAAATAGCTGGTATAAAAAGTCTTGCATCATCTAAGCTACCGTTAAAAGTAATCCGTATAAAGTGACCATTTTTATAAATATCAAAAAAATAAAAATATAATTTTCCTGGATTTAATTCTACTGCATAATACCAAGCGTTATATTTCAAGTAATTAAACTTTAATCCTACTGAATTATTATCATTTATAAATGTGATCCTTTTAACTGAAGGCTTCATTGTGCTTTCAATATAATCTGTTTCCCATTTTTGAAGTATAGATAGATAATCTTTCGCCGATGCATTTTTTTTAATTATTGACTCCTTATCAATTACTTGAATATAGAAACGATCTTTAAACAGTTGTAAAGAGTTGTTGTCAATCCAATTTGGAGTTTCTGTATTTGGCTCGTCAAGTCTAAGCGTAAAGTTCAATGAGTCCGAAGAATAAAATAAAAGAATTCCATTTTTTGATTTCATAGTGCCAGACTGGGCTTTAGATTCTAAGAAGCTAAAGGTTAAAATCCCAATAAATATAACAGTAACTAACAGTGTTGCGTTTTTCATTCGGTTATTACTTAATTATTGTTAATGCAAGATGACAGATAACGGTAGTCTGTGAAAAAATTTCCATTAATTACAATACAAAACTAACAAATAAAACAATAGTAAAAAACATTTTGTATTTAAGTAACATATTTCTAGGATTTCGAGATGTATTTATTCAACTTTTCTTTACAAAAAATAAAAGAAAAAGTCTTTCAATAATATAAAACCATTGAAGACTCAGTCCTCAAAGAACAGTTTCTAACCAATATTTCGTTGCTTAAATTGAAGCGTCCTGAAGCAGAGAATCTACAAGGAATATAAGTTTAGTTTATTTTATATTGGATTACCAATTTTGGACTGCTACTGATATGCAAAGATTGTCTCATTGTGCGTTTATTTCCCAAATTAAGTATTGTCCATTGATGTATTCAAATACAATTTCTTTAATTGTATGCCCTGTCTTTATTTTAAATACGTATTTAGGATTTTGTCCTGATACCATTCGCAGATTTTCTTCATATGAGTTATCGTCAGAAATATTGATTTTGTTTAAATCACTAGTAATTTCTCGAATTGTCTGAAAGATTTTTGAATGGTCAGTTTCTATTTCTGTCTTTAAACATTTACCGAAAGATATTGTTTGGTCTTTATAATAAATTTCAATCCTGGGAGCTAAAATCCTTGCAATGACAGAATCGTTTTTTGAACATAAAGTCTTCATGACATTGTCAAACTTTGGAAACTTATTTACTTCGGGTGTGTTACTTGAATAATCGTCAGTGATTTTTACACTTGATAGTTTACCACTTTTTGAAATTTCTACTGAATAGTTAGTCTTGCGGTAACTCCATCTTTCTCCATATTCGCCCACATTGTCTTTTTTATCTGGTTTGCCTAAAATACGTTCAACTTCTTTTTTGTCGACCCCAAATTTTAAGCCTTTAAAGCCAATGTCCGAAGTCGTATTGTTGCCTGAAATTTGAATTGACCAAATTGCGTTTATATGATCTGGAGCATACTCGAAAACCATAACCAAACTTGTGTCTGAGTTAATAATGAAGGCATCGTATTCAAAACCGTCTTCGTATTTGTTTTGCTGAGAAGGCTTGCCAAATTCGTTTATCGTAGTTTCTCGGTATTGTCCAATCCGGAAACCGTTTAGATCTGTTACTGATGTCTGTCCGCTCACTTCAAATAAAGTAAGGGAAAGCAATAAAATTGTTGTCGTGATATGCTTCGTTATCAGTGTCGTTCTTAACATGTGTATATTGGTTTGGAGTAAGACTAAGGGCGCAACTTTTACCACAAAACTTTATTTAAAAAACTCATTCTCATTGAACCCCCATTTTTTTTAATGTGCTTTTCTGGGCTGGTTATTTTATAGTTTTACACCAAATTTTCATGAAAAGATATTTATTATTTTAGTAATACTGCGATAAATCGATTGTAGTGCCTTCTAAATCTTTGTATATTTTTGTTATGATCTTCCTTGTTTTTCCATCATAAACTACGTCACCTATTTCACCAGTAAATGAAACTGTAGAAGACTCACTTACACCGCTGCAGCAAGCTCCATTGCCAGGTGAAGAGCCAATCCCGATTTCAACAAATATCCCTTTGGAACCAGTTCCTTTAATCTTAAAGCTAACTTTTTCTGAATTTGCATTTTCATTATTTAATGTTTTGTTTTCAACAAATGAAAATGAAAGTAAGCTGATAAAAAATACTGTAGTTAATAAAAAAAGTTTTTTCATTTTTTTTAATTTATTTGAATACAAATCTGAGGTTTATTATTTGAACATGCAATATCAAATATGCTATAATTGTAAAATATTGGGTAATTTATTGTTAATGTTGTGCTTTGGGGCTAGGTTAGCGAGTTCATTCTTCCGAAAATTAGCCGAATAAGGATTCCAATCTTTCGTATTCGCTGGTATAGTCAACGTGTTTGTCTGACCTAAGTTGTAGCGTATATTTTTTCAATATTCGTTTTTTATTGATTTTATTTTTAAAAAGATTTCTAAATTGTAATAATCAGTAGAATCATAGAATTCGCATTATTTTCCATAAATTTCAACGAAACATTTGGAGTTCTTGACTTTGTATAAATAGGAACGAACGCCTAGCAGGTGTTGGCAAAAGTGGAGCTTTAGTACTAGGCTGAGCTTTTTTACTTTCTATTCGCCTTTTATAGTAAATTTAAGTTTTAGAGCATTTTATTCCACATGCTACGCAAAGCCACAAAAAGTTGAGCAAAACAACTTGCTCAACTTTTTTTTATGCCCTTTTTAAAGTCTTTTACAGGCAATTTTTATCTTAGAAACTTCAAAATTTGAAGTTGTTGCTAGTGCTATTTTTTTATGAAGAGATTTAACTTCATTAGAAATCGCATCGAGTTGGGAAGAAAAAAATAATTTCCCTCTTTGAACTAAGTGATGAAATATAACTATTTTTGAGCATGCAAATACCAGTGATTTGGTTAGGGTATAAGCAAGTTGTAGGAAAGCGAAAACTAAAATCGTATACGGAAAACAGCAGAAAATAAATTTGCAATTTAGATAACTTTTGAGTTAACTTTGTATAATGGATACCGAAAGAAAAATCCTATTTCATAAAAATCATTTTATCAACTTTTACTTGGAGCAGACAATTGAAGTTCAAGAAAAAATTGAATATGTCTTTAAGTTAATTAGAGGAGTGCAAAATGTGCCCAAAAAATTCCTTGACCATATAACAGGAACGGATGGGCTTTTTGAAATAAGAGTTGAATATGAAAGCAATATTTATAGAATATTTTGTTGTTTTGACAAAGGAAATTTGGTTGTCCTGTTTAATGGGTTTCAAAAAAAATCTCAAAAAACACCCAAGAAAGAAATTGACCTAGCAGTAAAATTAAAAGACGAATATTTTAACGTTAAAAAAGCAAAATAATGAATACAGAAAAAATCAAAAAATCTAAAACTTTTGATGAGTTATTAGAAACCAAATACGGAAAAATAGGCGTAGAAAATCGAGACGCTTTTGAAGAAAAAGCACAGTATTTTGTAATCAGTGAAATGCTTAAAGAAGCTCGCAAAAACGCAAATATGACACAAGAACAACTTGCTGACAAGGTAGGAACAAAGAAAAGTTATATTTCACGACTTGAAAACGGGAAGTGCGACATTCAACTTTCGACATTATATAGAATATTTGAATTTGGACTTGGAAAAAAAATAAATTTAATGTTTAGTTAGAGAAGCGCCAGCCATCTACATTGGTTTTACCTCAGTGGATCTTTCGTAGTGGGTTGTATCCTAATACATCAGGATACTTTCTATTCGCCTTTTATAGTAAATTTAAGCTTTAGAGCATTTTATTCCACATGCTACGCAAAGCCACAGAAAGTTGAGCAAAACAACGTGCTCTACTTTTTTTTATGCCCTTTTTTATTCATAAATCATTGATTATCTATTCTAAATATTTTATAAAAATTTCCAACAATACCAGTGACCCACAACAAAAACGGGTTTCAGTAATCACTGAAACCCTTTTTTATTTTTGAGGCAAACCCTCCTATAATCTTTTCTCTTTTACTCTTTTATTACTTTAATGGTTTGTTTGCCATATAATTTATTGGCAACTGTAAAGTAATAAACTCCTGCTGAAAAATCAGATAATTTAATCAATGTGTTTGCAGATTTTATTTTTCCTTTAAGAACAATCTTACCCGAATTGTCATACACAATGTACTCGGAACCTAATAATTGAGCATCTGTTTTTACATTGATTTCACTGGTTGTTGGATTTGGATACACACTGAATAAATTCGCAGTGGTCGTTTCCTCAATGCCTAAACAAGTAGACACCGTCATCAACAAGGAATCTTTATTGGTACAACCATTCGAAGCTGTGAAAGTATACACTGCATAAAATGAACCAAGACCAGCAACAATTGGATTAAACGTATTTCCAGAAACACCTATCCCACTCCAAACACCTCCAACAGGATTTCCAGTGAGTGTTCCTGAGATATCTTTCTCACAATAAAGTTTTTTTGAAGCCGAAATAACTAAAATTGGTAAAGCATTCACCGTAATTGTTTTTGTTGCAGTATTCGTGCAACCATTTGCATTTGTTCCTGTTACCGTATACGTTGTAGTTGCAGTTGGAATGAAACTCACTCCATTAACAACTCCACCACTCCAAGTATAGGTAGATGCGCCACCGCCATTCAATGTAACCGATGTGCCTGCACAAACCGTTGTTACACTTGATGTTGCTGTTACCGTTGGTAATGCATTCACCGTGATGATTGTTGTAGCTGTGTTCGTGCAACCTGCTGCATTCGTGCCCGTTACCGTATACGTTGTAGTTGCAGTTGGAATGAAGCTTACTCCATTCGTAACTCCACCTGACCAACTATATGTGCTTGCACCTCCGCCTGTTAAGGTAACTGAGTCTCCAGTACAAACAGTTGTTGCACTGGCATTCGCAGTTACCGTTGGCAATGTATTTACGGTAATGGTTTGGGTTGCTGTATTCGTGCAACCTGCTGCATTTGTGCCCGTTACCGTATACGTTGTAGTTGCCGTTGGAATGAAGCTTACTCCGTTCGCAACTCCACCGCTCCAAGTATATGTAGTTGCGCCGCCACCTGTTAGTGTAACCGATGTGCCTGCGCAAACTGTCGTTGCACTTGATGTTGCTGTTACCGTTGGCAATGCATTCAAGTTGATTGTTACTGTTGTCATAGATGTACAACCAGTCACACTTGATGTACCTGTAATTGTATATGTGGTACCTGCACACAAACCAGTGATAACATTGCCTACAATAGGTTGAATAACGGATGGGTTAATTGAATAAGTCATATTCGCTACATTATCCATTGTTGCTGTTCCATCACAGCCTGGATTACAACTTGCATTCGTTGTGCTTAATACACTGATTAATGGCCCTGTTTGTGAACTTACACTAATTGTTGTTGTAGCTGTGCAACCTTTGACATCTGTGCCTGTCACCGTATAAATTATTCCATCACATAATCCTTGAATTACATTTGCTATTGCTAGTCCTCCAGGAGATACTGAATAAGTCAAATCTATTGGTGGACTCATCGTTACTACTCCATCACATCCTGGTGTGCAAGTCGCATTGGTTGTAACAACACTGGTTGGGGCTGGAGGATTTGGATATGTACCTACACTGATTGTTGTTTGTACGCTGCAACCACCTGCATCAATTCCGGTAACAGTATACACGGTTCCTGCACATAAACTTGATATTTTATTTCCTGTCACTAATGGACCTGATGGGGCGATAGAATATACCAATGCTATGGGACTATTTAATATTATAATTCCATTACAACCTGGATTACAACTTGCTGGTGTACTTGATAAAACCGTTGGTGCCACTGGGCCACTTACTGTGCCTGTTGTTATTGTTGTCGTTGATGTACAACCAGAAGTCACACTTGAAGTACCTGTAATTGTATATGTGGTACCTGCACACAAACCAGTGATAACATTGCCTAATATTGGTGGAATAACAGCTGGATTGATTGAATAAACCATATTTGGTATATTATCCATCGTTGCTGTTCCATCACATCCTGGATTACAACTGGCATTTGTTGTATTTAACACACTAATCGATGAAGCGGTTTGTAAACTTAAATTAATTGTTGCTGTATTCGTGCAACCTGCTGCATTCGTTCCTGTTACCGAATAAGTTGTCGTTGCTGTTGGTAAAAAGCTTACACCATTGGTTATACCACCTGACCATGAATAAGTATTCGCTCCACCACCTGTTAAAGTTACCGAAGTACCAGCACAAACGGTTGTTGCAGTTGCATTGGCTGTTACCGTTGGCAATGCATTGATAGCAAGGTAAATAGTATCACTAGCTGTGCAACCTGCACTATTACTTACGGTACATTGATACCAACCTGAATTATTAACCGTAATAGATGATGTGGTATCGCCTGTGCTCCAATTGTAATTACTATAGCCTGCTCCGGCAGATAAAGTATAACTTGAACCACAAGCTACAATGGTATCTTGTGTAAAAATGTTTGTTGGTAAAGAATTTACGGTTACTGTAACACTGTCTATGCAACTTGAAATTCCATTGCTTACCGTACAATAATAAGTGGTGGTTTGTGTAGGAGATACATTGATGGTTGAAGTTGTATCACCTGTTGACCAAAGATAAGTGGTAGTTTGGTTGCCTAAATTAAAAAGTTGAGTAATTTCTTGTTGTGTAAGTGCTCGGTTCCAGATTCCGATGTCATCAATTTTTCCATTCATTGACTCATGACTAGAGAATGACTGAGAAATGTCACCGAAAACAAGTGAATAAATGCCTGATGGCAAATTAGAACTTGAAAAAGTATTTAATAAAATTCCATTTATATAAATTAGCCATGTCCCGTTGTTGTATGTCATTGTATATTGACACCAAGTATTATTTGAATTGGTTAAGAAGGTCTGCAAAGAGCCGCAAGAAACACTCCACAATCCAGGAACTCCATTGCCTAAGCAAGAAGTAACACTGCTGGTTATATTATACCAATTATAAACGAACGCCTCTCCGGTGTGTGGAGTTGTGTTCCATAAGTATTGACCTATCATTTGATTATCGTTTATAGATACCCACATACTAATTGTGTGGGGAACGGAAATATCATAAAAATTAGAGCTTACCGATATATAATCATCAATCCCATCAAAACTATATGCTTGATTAGAGTTTCCAAATCGGTCTGTAGTTAAAGTAGCTCCATTCACTGTTCCATGATTCCCATTGCCACTTGCATCATTGGCATTGCCACAGAATGGCCAATAACCGACTAAGCCTTGTTGCAAATTGCTTGGTAAGTTAGAGGCAGAACAAACTGAAGAACTTGAAGATGTACTTGATGCTATAACATTTAATAAGATGGTATTTCCTGCACAAATGGTGG
>JBILBN010000019.1:0-37709 GCA_044353665.1 Chitinophagaceae bacterium
TTTTACGCGATTAACAAAACCCATCCTGAAGAGGAATTTCAAGAAAAAACGCCACGAAAAATAAAAGCGGATATATTTATAGACGACCGAAACATTGGTGGGTTTTTAGGATGGGGTAAATATTATCAATTAATAAACCCTGATACAAACCCCAATTTGAATCAAATTCCTCAAAAAAAGAAAGGCTTTTTTGGATTTGGAAAAAGGTAAATAGAGATGAGATTTGAGCCTTTAATAATTTTGTGCTTCTTTGAAACTTTGTGACTTTGTGGCAAAAAACCTATTTCCCTACATAATTTTGTGGCGTAATCTTTTTTAATTCCTTTTTAATTTCAGGTTTAACATTTAATGAATCTACAAAGGTGTGCATGCTTTCTTTGTTTATTTTAGTTGCACCACGTGTCAATTCTTTCAAGGCTTCATAAGGATTTGGATAATTTTCTCTACGCAAAATAGTTTGTATCGCTTCAGCAATTACAGCCCAATTGTTTTCTAAATCGTCATTTATTTTTTCTTCATTTACGATTAATTTATGCATACCTTTTAGCAACGATTTTGTAGCTAAAATAGTATGTGCATAAGGCACACCGATGTTTCTCAAAACCGTTGAATCGGTTAAATCTCTTTGCAAACGAGAAATCGGTAATTTTGCCGAAAGGTGCTCAAACAAAGCATTTGCCATACCCAAATTGCCTTCTGCATTTTCAAAATCAATTGGGTTGACTTTGTGTGGCATAGCCGAGCTGCCTACTTCATTTTTGTTTACTTTTTGTTTAAAATAATCCATCGAAATATATTGCCAAACGTCTCTGCTAAAATCAATCAAAATGGTATTGATGCGTTTTAATGTATCGAAATGCGCCGCTAAATTATCGTAATGCTCTATTTGTGTGGTGTATTGCATTCGTTTTAATCCTAAGGTTTTATCAACGAAGTTATTGGCAAATTTTTTCCAATCGGTTTTAGGAAACGCAACATTATGTGCATTCATATTTCCTGTAGCTCCCCCAAATTTTGCTGCAAAAGGAATCATTTTCAATAAGGCCATTTGGTTTTCTAAACGTTCTACAAACACCATCATTTCTTTTCCTAAACGAGTTGGAGAAGCCGATTGTCCGTGTGTTTTGGCTAACATCGGAATTTTTGCCCAATCTTTGGCAAAAGATTTTAGTAAACTAATAATTTCATTTATTTTTTCGTTGTAATCATTTTGCAATGCATCTTTCCAAAGTAAGGGAATGGCTGTGTTATTTATGTCTTGTGAGGTTAAACCAAAATGAACCCACTCTTTTTGTTTATCTAATTTCAGTTCAGTCAATTTTTCTTTGATGAAATATTCTACCGCCTTCACATCATGGTTGGTTACTTTTTCAATATCTTTTATTTTTACTGAATCCTCTAATGAAAAATCGGTTACTATATTCCTCACTTCTTTTACTTGCTTAGCGGTTAACACAAACATATCTTGTTCAGACAAAGCAATAAAGTATTCAATTTCTACGTACACTCGGTAAAAAATCAACGCATGTTCCGAAAAATAAACGGACAAATCAGATAGTTGATTATGATAACGACCATCAATTGGAGATATGGCTAATAATGAATTGTATGCTTGCATAAAAATATTTAGACCGCAAAGTTAAGTAAAGCAATCTTAACCCTCTATATTTGCGTCCCGTTTATGCAAAAAAAGATTAGAATAGGTGCTGTTAGTTATTTAAATACCAAACCATTGATATATGGATTTGAACAAGGATTGTTAAAAGATGAAATTGAGTTAGTGACAGATTATCCTTCTAAACTAGCGTTGTTACTTCAAAAAAATGAAATTGACATTGCTCTTTTACCAGTAGCCGCAATTTCTAATATCACCAATGCAAAAGCGTTTAGTAATTTTTGTATTGGTGCAAAACAAGATGTTGCCAGTGTATGTTTGTTTAGCGAAGTGCCAATTGAAGAGATTCAAGAAATTTATTTAGATTATCAATCTAGAACAAGCGTAACGCTGCTTCGGGTATTGCTTAACCATTATTGGCAAACGAGGCCTATTTTAATTGAAGCCGACGAGCAATATATTTCTTCTATTAAAGACAAAAGGGCTGGCGTTATTATTGGAGACCGTGCATTAGCGCAACTGTCTAATTTTCCGTATGTGTATGATTTAGCTAAAGCTTGGCAAGATTATACCCAATTGCCATTTGTGTTTGCTACTTGGGTTACCAATCAAGACTTACCTGAATCGTTTATTGAGTCGTTTAACAAAGCCAACGAATTAGGTTTTACGCATTTAAACGAAATCATTGCATCCAATCCGTTTCCATCCTATGATTTAAAAAAATATTATACCGAAAATATTTTTTATTCATTGGATGAAGAAATGAAAAAAGGCATGACCATGTTTTTAAAATTAGCAGCACAATTATAAATTTCAAGTACCCGATTTTTGATGTTATATTTAGTGTAATTTTACTTTTTAAAATAACTTATTGTAAAGACTATGATGGTAAAATTATTTGCTAGTGCAGTGTATGGTGTTGAGGCGATTACGATCACTACAGAAGTAGATGTTTTAGAGGGGCTTAAATTTTTTGTGGTAGGATTGCCAGACAATGCAGTAAAAGAAAGTCAACACCGAGTAGAAAGTGCCATCAAAAATAATAATTACCGTTTCCCAAGAATAAAAGTAGTTGTAAATTTATCTCCTGCAGACATTCGCAAATCGGGCAGTTCGTTTGATTTACCCATAGCCATTGGCATTTTGGCTGCTACTGAGCAAGTAAATAAAGATAAATTAGACAAGTATGTGATTATGGGTGAGCTATCCTTAGATGGTACTATTTTACCTATAAAAGGCGCATTGCCTATTGCCATTCAAGCGCGTAAAGAAGGCTTTGAAGCGTTGTTTGTGCCAGTACAAAATGCAAGAGAAGCGGCCATGGTCAATCACTTGAAAGTATATGGGGTTTCGCACATAAATGACCTCATCGAATTTTTGAATGGTAATGAAACGTTGCAACCCATTGTAGTAGATACTCGAGATGAGTTTTTTCATTCGCAATATGATTTTGAAATCGATTTTTGTGATGTAAAAGGTCAAGAAAATATAAAACGTGCGTTGGAAATTGCTGCTGCAGGTGGACATAATGTAATATTAATAGGCCCTCCCGGTGCAGGAAAAACCATGTTGGCAAAACGATTGCCAACCATATTACCCCCTTTGAGTTTGCAAGAAGCTTTAGAGGCAACCAAAATACATTCCGTAGCCGGTAAATTAGCAGAGGATGCTACGTTGGTTTCTAAACGCCCGTTTCGATCGCCACACCATACAATAAGTGATGTGGCTTTGGTAGGCGGTGGTGGAAACCCTCAACCTGGCGAAATTTCATTAGCACACAATGGCGTATTGTTTTTAGATGAACTACCCGAATTTAAACGGACTGTTTTAGAAGTGATGCGACAACCAATGGAAGAACGAAAAGTGACCATTTCCCGTGCAAAAATGTCTATCGATTATCCGGCAAACTTTATGTTAATTGCCAGCATGAATCCTTGTCCCTGTGGCTATTTTAATCATCCAGAAAAAAAATGCACTTGTCCTCCAGGAGGGGTTCAAAAATATTTAAATAAAATTTCGGGGCCTTTGTTAGACAGAATTGACTTGCATGTAGAAGTGACTCCGGTTCCATTTGCTGAATTATCGAACATGAATTCTAAAGTACAAGAAAAAAGTGAATCCATAAGAGAACGCGTATTAAAAGCAAGAGCCATTCAGGGTGAACGATATAAGGACAGTGAAGGTATTTATGCCAACGCACAAATTAGCAGTAAGCAATTACAAGCCCTTTGTGTGCTGACAACTGCTGGTCAAAATTTATTAAAAAAAGCCATGGAGCGTTTAAATCTTTCGGCAAGGGCGTATGATCGAATTTTAAAAGTTTCCAGAACCATTGCTGATTTAGAAGGCAGTGATGAAATAAAAACCGAGCACTTAGCAGAAGCCATTCAATACAGAAGTTTGGATAGAGAAAGTTGGGGTGCTTAATGTTAGTGAGTTAAAATATCATTTATTGCGGTTTGTAAAAAAAAACCAGAAGTTATTTTTTCTGCAATGGGTTTTAAATTTTCAATCATTTGTTGATATTGTTCTTCTGTCAATGCATTTATTTTTTCTTCTATTTCAAATAAAGTTGAAATGCAAAATCCTATATTATTCTCATTTACAAATGAAGCCATCGCAGCATCTTCGTGCATGATAATGGGCAACCCTGCTAAAATGTATTTTGATAATTTTAATGGAGTTACGTATTTTAAGTATTCACCATGAGGACAAGAAATATTATCTAAATGCTTGCCATCCCAAACTAATCCAAATGAACCATTTAATAAGGTTTTATCAATATTTTTATCATCTACAAAATGAAATTTAACGGGTTCTATTCCTTCATTTTTGTACTGCGTATAAATATTCCATTTTAGATTTTTAAGCTTTATTAAGTCAAAAACAAAAGGTGCCTTAGCAATATTTCCTGCAAATACAATTTCCTGTTTTTTTGTTCGTTCATTTTTTTCAGGAAAATAATAAAGAGCAAACAAATTGATTGTTGCATATTTTTTAGCGTGCAATTTTGAATTAAACAATTGCTCCATGCGCTTATTTTGAAGTATAAAATAATGATATTGATTCAATTTTTTAAACTCCACATCAATATTTTGTTTATCTCTGATGCTATCTAAATCAGTAACTATACAAATAGATTTTATTTTTTTAAATCGAACTAGTTTAAGTAACCAATAATTCGTTTTTGAAAAAATTGGATATTGAAAAAAAATGATTGAATTTTTGGGGATAGAAATAAAAAAAGAAATTAGAAAAACGATACGTTTGAAAAATGATTCTCTAGGATATTCAATTGCCATCCATTTTTGAGTTAAAAAATATGCTTCAATTTTTGTTTGAAATTTTTGACTATCTGATTTTTCCCAAAACTCTTTAATGAAATAAATTGGCTTACTCATTTCGATTAAATTTATTTTTTAACAATGCAAAGAGCGTGTGTACAAATTCATTTTTGACAATAAATAGTAAATAAAGGAGATAAAAAAACAAGGCTAAAACGATTGCCAATATTAATGAAAAAAATGTAGTTGCTAAATAATATTGAACAGCTATTTTAATACCAAAAAATAGTATCCAAGTTGCCATTGCCAACAATACATATTTTAAAATATGAAAGGGAATGTTTAATAAATATTTTTTAGTGGCCAAATAAAAATAAAATAACATACTCATTTCTGCTAAAATTAGTGCGAAAGAACACCCTTTATCTTGCCAAAAATAACTGAACAAAATACATGCTATAATAAAAACTCCACTTCCTAAAACATATCCTTTTAAAGCAGTTTTATCTTGATGATTTGACATTAAAATTTGTCTGCTAAAAAACAAACTAAATGATTTTATGATTGGATAAACAGATAATATCAATAAATTATTGGCGACTAATTGCATTGTTTTTCCAAAATAAATAGCCGTGAAAAAATCAGCAAATATATATAACCCTATACTTAAGGGAATACTTAATATCCATATTAATTGAATTGTTTTTTCATACATACTTTCCAATTCCTCTTTTTTTTCTTGATGAATTAACACGGTTGCTCTCGGAAAAAAAACAGTAAAAGAATCGGTTATTAATGCGCCACTGATTCGTACCATTTTTGCAGCATTGCTATAATATGCCACGGCTACAAATGTGGATGTAAAACCTAATATTACATTATCTAACATCAGTGTGATACTGTGTATTAAACCTATGAAATAAACGGGCAAACAATTTTTAAAATCTGACTTAAGATTTGAAAATGACAATTTAAAATTGGGTAAAATTTGCATTGCGTTCAACACAATATTTGCCATCATCGTACAAACTATAATGCCATAATATTTTTCAAAATCGGTTGGTAATTTGATCAATACAAAAATAAAAAACAAACCAATAAGTCGAGTTATGATGCTTCTGATTGCAATGTATTTAAATTTTTCGGTACCCCAATAATACCATTCGCAATTAAAAACATTTCCAATATAAAATAAGGCTGAAAACCAAAGCATAGTAGTGCTTTGAGTTTTTAACCATAAAAAATAAAGCGCAATTGAATACAGTATAGTGACAAACAAAGTGCTTACGATATGTAAACTAATTAATTGATTGGTGCGCTGTTGAAGAGCTTGTTTGTTGCTTTGTAATTTAGAAATTTCTCTAACGGCATAAGTAGAAAATCCTAATTCAGCAATGACCACTATAAAATAAGTTAAAGAATCTATGCTATTTACTTTCCCTATCCCTTCTGCTTCTAATATTCTACTGATATAGGGTATGGATATTAATGGAAAAAATATCTGGCTTAAAGACAGTAATAAATTATAGAATAAATTTTTTTTAAGTGCCAATGACTTTGCGTAAATAATGTGTTTTCAAAGATACATTTTTATTATGTAGCCAATAAAAAAAGCAGACCATAATCTGCTTTTTTAATTTATTTTTTTCGAGAATATTGTTTTCTTTTAGTCGTTTTTTTGTTTCTAGAAACTGATTTTTTGTAAGCTCTACTTTTTGTTGGTTTAACAGGAGTAGGTGCCATTAAATTGATTATTTTTTGCTGTGTTTCATAAGAAAATTGATTGCCTGCATAATCAAATTGTGTCAAACTATTTAATTGGCCAATTTCAACAGGAACATCTTTTAATTGATTGTTCATCATATTCAAATTGTTCAAGCTCGTCATCATTGAAATTTCAGCAGGTATTTCTTGAATTTGATTATTGCTTAAATTAAGCTTTTGCAATCCTTTTAAACCGGTTAATACGATTGGAAAATCTACAAAGCCATTGTGGCTAGCAATTAGTGTTTTTAAATTTCTTAAATTGGCAAACGATGTTGGCAAATCATAAATTTTATTTCCACCATTTCCATCACCTAAAATAAGTATTTCCAAATTGGTTAAATAGCCAATTTCTTCAGGTAAAAAATGAATGTTATTATTCACTAAATTCAACTCTCTAAGTTTTGGTAAAAAACGAATATCAGCAGGTACAAAATTTAAATTACAATTGCTCATATCTAAGCTCGTAATGTTTTTCATTTGACGAACCAAAGCCAACATGGTTTTCGGATTATCTATTTTATTACCACTAAATTTAAACGTAGTTAATGATTGTAAGTTATTGATTTCATTTGGTAAAAAATTGATTGGATTTCCTGTAATATCAATTTCTTCTAAGTTTTTACAATTCGCAATACTCACTGGAAGTGTTGTTAATTTATTATTTCGTAAAATAATTTTACGCAATTTTTTCATACTGCCAATCGTTGATGGCAATGAGGTTAAATTATTATTCGATAAATCCAATATTTCTAAATCGCCTAATAAGTAAATGTCAATAGGAAGGCTACTGATATTTGCATTTTGAAGCGTTAGTTCTTTTAAATTAGGGTATCTAAAAACCTCCTTAGGAAAATTGTTAAAAGGTTGGCTTTTGATTCTTAAAAGTTGAATACACGTATTTTCATATGCTGCAGAAGGCAATTTTTCAAAGACTTTATCTGGGTCACAAGGACTAGCTAAAGGATAATATTGTTGAGCCGTTGCACCAAACGTAGAGGAAACAAATAATAAGCTATAAATCAACTTCTTCATGATTCTAATAAAATTTGGCTTAAAAATATATCCTTTTTTGCCAAAAACATAATTTTTTATAAAACTTATCCATAAATATCCTTAAAAAGCGATGTTTTAAAATTATTTTTTACCTGAAAATAAATGTTTTTCAGAATGGTAAGATGAGCGAACCAAGGGTCCACTTTCTACATAATCTAAACCGATTTGATAGCCAATTTCTTTAAATTCAGCAAACTCATCAGGGTGTACAAAACGCACAACGGGCAAATGTTTGGCAGTTGGTTGCAAATATTGACCAATCGTTACTACATCACAACCATTGTCAAATAAATCTTGTAGTGTTTGAATGACTTCTTGTTTTTCTTCCCCTAATCCAAGCATAATGCCACTCTTCGTTCTCATTCCACCTTTTTTTAAGGTGCGAATAACATCCATACTTCGATGGTATTTGGCTTGAATGCGCACTTTTCGAGTTAAACGCTCAGTTGTTTCAATATTATGGGAAACTACTTCGGGTGCTACATCAATTAATCGTTGAATATTTTCTATTTCACCTTTAAAATCAGGTATCAATGTCTCTAAAGTCGTCTCAGGATTTAATGTTCTTATCGCTTTTATTGTGTTTGCCCAAATAGTGGAACCCCCATCTTTCAATTCATCTCTATCTACACTGGTGATTACAGCATGTTTCACTTTCATTAAATGAATGGCTTCAGCAACTCGTTGTGGTTCGTCCCAATCCAAAGGATCTGGTCGTCCTGTTGATACCGCACAAAAACCACAAGAACGGGTGCAGGTATTCCCTAAAATCATAAAGGTTGCAGTGCCTTCACCCCAACATTCACCCATGTTTGGGCAGTTTCCACTTTCGCAAATAGTGTGTAATTTATGTTGATCAACTAAACCTCGAACGTGTTTATAATTTTCACCAATTGGCAATTTTACCCGTAACCAATCTGGTTTTTTTATTCTTGGCTTTTCGATATTTTCAATACTGTTTGTTCCACATGACATACTGCAAATGTAGAGAATAGCATGTATTAATTCATCAATTTTAGTTACTTATAATTTAAGAATAATATTTTGAGTATTGTTAATTTTACATTAAATTTGTTGCTAGTTATAAAAAATAAAATTATTTAAGAATGAAAAAACTATTACTATCTTTATTAAGCTTAACTGCTTTAGGTGCTAATGCACAAGTACTTCCCTTAGGATCTGCAGCTAATATGCTCACTTTATTAAACGCAAACATGCATAGTGTTTCTGTTTCTGATGCATGTTCTTCTTTAGTGTTTATTCACCGTTCTGATCCAACTCTTTTCCCAACTGAAAATCCTGCTTTTTATCGTTATGACATCTCTACCGATAATGGAGCTACTTTTGACATTAACAAAGGACCTTTAAATCCTACTGCTAACAATTCTTCTGTAAGTTGTAGATACCCACAAGTAATGATTGACAATCCTACAAATGCAACTAATCCAGCAAATGTGAATATGCAATATTTAGGAACTTACCACAATGGTGGTGACTGGGATGGTGTAACTACAGGAACTGCAAAGTTAGATAACAGTGGATATACTGAAGCGAACACCAATATCAATGGTGGTGACATTAGTACAGTAACAAGTATGTGTAAAGGTGCTGCAAATACATTTTGGGCTACCACCTATAGTATTGATGCCTCTAATGTTTTATTAGGCGATATCGTAATTTTAAAAGGAACTCAAACAGGTAACAATGTTAACTGGACTTCAACGCTCAAAACACCAAATTGGGACCAACATTCAGGTTCAATTAAAGCAGGTTCATTAAACATCGCATTTGATCCTACAGGAACAAATGGATGGATTAGCTTTTTAGGAGATATCAGAAGCGAATTAGACATAAATATTGATGAGGTATATGACCTAAATTTTTACAAAACCAACGATGCTGGAGCAACTTGGACAGGTCCTTACACCGTTAATTTAAATGATTTTGCTTTAATTCAATCTATTTATCCTGTTCCTACAACTGGAACAACGGTTATACATGCAGTAAGTGCTGCTTTTGAATCAGACTTAGCAGTAGATAAAGATGGTCAACCTCACATGTTCTTTACAATGGGTTATGGCTCTTCAGAAGCTGATATTGCTGCTGGAAGTGGATATTCTATCCGTGCAAGCAACATGTTCGATTTATCTTATGATATTTCTATCGATCGTTTTGTTTTAAATTTTGTTGCCCGTGCAAATCAGTTAAGAGCTGATTCTATTGGTTATACAACAGATGCTAACGGTGCTTCAATACCGAATACAGAAGATCAAAGACCACAAGTTTCTACTTCACCTGCAGGTGATATTGTTTTCTTTACTTGGGCTGACAATATTGAACAAAATATTGGTGGTATTGATACCGTAATTGAAAGTGCTACTGCTCGTTATCTTAATCTTTCTGCATTAATTCCTGGTGTAGCAAGATCAGCAAACAGAGTTGTTTCTAACGAAGCTGCTTACTCAGCAGTTGGCGATAAAGCCTATTTTTTCAACACGGCGCCATCTGTTCAACGTAAATCAAATTCTTCAGTTATTCCTGTGGTTTATGGTATTTTAAATCCGCTTGATCAAAAATTAGAATCTACAGCTACATTTGCATTTATGCAAAACATTGAAGTATTAGATGACAGTATCCGATATTTTATTCAAAGTGATACTTTAGGTTTTGAAGTGGTTAATCCTACTTCGATTACAAATGCTACAGATGTTAAATCGTTAGGAATTTATCCTAACCCTGCAACTACCCATTTCTGTATTGCAAACGTAGCTGGAAACAAAAATGTTTTGAGAATTACTAACTTAAATGGTGCAGTTGTTTACACAACTTCATTCGCTTCTTCTATTTTAAAAACAATTAGCACGAAAGAATTAGCTGCTGGAACATATATTGTTGAATTAGAGTCTGATGGTAAAGTAACAAAAACTAAATTGACAAAAAACTAAATTCGTTTTTTATTTATAGTAAAAAAGTCTCGATTTATTCGGGACTTTTTTTTATTTCAAATTTGTTAAACTTTGAAATATAATCAAACTACATTCAATCCTCATTGTTATTCGCTTCTCTTCTTGGCTTTATCATATTGTCTAAAGCATTTAATGTCAAGCATTAATAAAAAAACTACTGTCACTGTAAAAACTGAATACGAGGTAAAATAAAAATCGTACAGCAATTAATTTTTCAGTTTCAAATTCTTTAGATATTCTTCAAAATCTTGTAAACTCATACTGCTTAAATTATGTTTTTTGGTCAGCATTCCTTTTTGAGAAGCGAACACACCAAAGCGAATATCATCTATTCCATCAAGGCTATGCGCATCCGGATTTATGGAAAGCATTGCGCCCATTTCAATCGCTTGCTGAATGAAGCGCCAATCCATATCTAATCGACGTGGGTTTGCATTAATTTCAATAACCACATTGTTTTTCACACATGCTTCTATGATTTTAATATGGTCAATTGGATAGCCTTTTCTGCTCAATAACAATCGACCTGTTAGATGTCCTAAAATATGACAAAATGGATTTTCAATAGCAGTTAAAATGCGTTGCATCGCTTTCTCCTCGGTCATCTTTAGGTTTTGATGAACAGAGCATATCACTAAATCAAATGTAGCTAAAACAGCCTCCTCATAATCCAATCGGCCATCATTTAAAATGTCACATTCAATGCTTTTAAAAATTTTAAATGGTGCCAATTTATTATTCAAAGCATCTATTTCGTCTTGTTGTTTTTCGATACGCTCAATGCTTAATCCATTGGCATAAAATGAGGAAACAGAGTGATCACTCATTACCAAATATTGGTAGCCTTTTTGCTGACAAGCCAATGCCATTTCTTCAATGGTGTTTTTGCCATCGCTCCATTTACTGTGGTTATGAATAACGCCTTTTATATCTTTTGGTTGAATAAGGCTTGGCAATTTATTTTCTTTTGCTAATAAAATAGATTGCTCATTTTCTCTTAAACAAGGTTCAATAAATTCAATTTTGGCTTGTTCAAAAATAGCTTCTTCGTTTTCATTCCCTTCAAAAATAACTTCTTCAAAATGAGTTTGAAACGCCTCATTAAATTCAGCAGAATTGGTTGTGAAAAACAAGGTTTCTACAAAGGTATTTTCTTCACAAGAATGAATTTCAATGTGAATACTTTCATTCAAGATGAATTTCAAAACACCATTTTCGTTTTCTTGAAATACAAATCCATTTTTAGCATCAAGCAGCTCAATAATTTCTTCATCGTTGGTAGCAATAACAAACGCCAACTCGTCAATAATTTCACACTGTCGAATAAATGCGCCTATTATTTTTACCGCACAATGCGAAAATAATTGTTGCAATTTTTTTTCAATAACAAATGCAATTGGCTCAATAGAAGCATATAAATAACGCTGTTGATTTGATAAATAAAATTCCAATGCTTCCTTAATGGTTTGTTGCGTTTTCTCACCAAAGCCTTTGTAAGCAATTAATCTGTTTTCCTCACAAGCATACAATAATTCCCCTGGCGACTCAATGCCCAGCTCATGCCAAATGGTGGCAATTTTTTTAGGTCCAATACCTTTTATCGACATCAATTCCTGAATGCCTTGGGGTGTTTTTGCCATCAATTCATCTAAAGCTGAAAGCATACCTGTTTCTAAAATCTCTATAATTTTTTTTGCATTGCTATCGCCAATACCAAAAACAGAAGCCAGCTTTTCTTTTGGATAATTTTCTACATCAAAACTCAATTTATCAATCTGAAAAGCAGCTACGCTGTAGGCTTTCGACTTAAATGAATTTTCATTATGGATGTCCGACAATTTTGCCAAGAGGCTAAAATAATTTGCAACTTCTTTGTTCGTCATGGTTAATCTAAGAGCTCGTTTAGCTTTTTTAATTCAACAAAAAGTGCTTCGTTTTTCAATTTTTCATCCTCGGTTTTCAAGCTTTCTGAAACTGCATCAATCAACGCCATCGACAAATAATCCTGCACATCTCTACCCGGAAAATTCGATTTCAACGAAACCAATTTAGTTTGAATATCCTGCATACGTTGTTTAACCAACTCAATATGTTGGGTTTCAACTTTTACTTTAAAACTACGATTTAAAATCAGTAAATCGACCAATATAGTCTCACTCATACAACTTCAAAAGTAAATTATTTTATTGAGAAACACTCTCGTCAACGGTACAAACTTGGTGAGGCTTTCTTAATCAAAACAAGAATACATTTATAATTTTTCCATCAATCCAATTTTACTTTTTTGAGTTCAATTAAATTTAAACTATTGGTACTAAAACCATGTACACGCTTTTGAACAAAATGCATCACCTCATCATAAAAAAGCGGCACACAAGGCGATTCTTCAATAATGATTTTATCCATTGCTTGATAAAGGGCGATTTTTTTAGTATTGTCTTTTTCCACTAAGCTAGCTTCATACAATTTATCGAAACTTGCGTTTTTAAAACGTGTGTAATTAGGCGGTGCTGTGTTTTTTCCATAAAATAACGACAAATAACTTTCGGCATCGGGATAATCGGCAATCCAAGTTGCCCAAAAAAAGTCGGCAGCCGAATTGCTCATTTGCTCACGCAACAAAGATGGTTGCATAATTTCGACATTTATTTTTAAGCCTAAAGAGGTTAATTGTGAAGCTATAAAATTGCAACGGTCAGCATAGTTGTCGTTCGAAAGCATGGTAATTTCAGGAATGCTGCCCATTTCTTTTTTTACTTCGTTAATGAGCGCCATGGCTTTTTCGGGTTGATAGCTATAGCCTTTTACTATCGTAGAATCAAAGCCTTCTAAGCTTGCTGGTATCATGCCAGCGTTGGCTGCAATGCCAATATTGTTTCTTAAGTAGGTCACTAATTTTTTTCTATCGAAACCGTAATTGATCGCTTGGCGAATTTTTTTATTCCGTAAAATTTGATTTTTATTTTTAGAAGAATCCAACAAAAAACCTAAATATTCTACATTCAAATAAGCATGTTTTTCTAACGAAATTTTATTGGCATATTCTTTTTTCAAGATTCCTTTTTTGCTCAGCACTTGATCTTTAAACGAAACATCAATGCCATTCATAAAATCTAAATCGCCTTGCATAAACATTAAAAACTCCGTTGCCTTGCTGTCAATAAACGAACATTTAATGCCATCAATATAGGGCAACGAATTACCTGCACTGTCTTTTTCCCAATAATGCTCATTTTTACGATAAGTAATTACCACGGCATCTTCCCACTCATGAAACACAAAAGGACCCGTACCACAAGGATGTTCTCTAAAGTCTTTCCCCCATTTTTTAACCACTTCATGAGGTACAACCGAGCAATAATTCATGCTTAAAATGCCTAACATAGGGTTGAAGGGTTGTTGCAAATGCACTTCAAACGTGGTATCATCAACAGCCACAAATGGTTTTAAGGAATCTACTCTGTCGTTAAAAATCCAAGCACCGGGTGAGGCTGTTTCTTCATCAATAATTCTATTGAAACTGTATGCAACATCTTGTGCAGTCATTCGTCTTCCTTTACCGTTTTCAAAGGCAACATTGTCATGAAAAAAAATATCATTTCGTAAAATAAAGCGATAGGTTTTCCGATCATCAGCAATCGTCCACGATTTGGCTAATGAGGGAATGGGTTGCATGTTTTCGTCATACTCCAACAATCGATTGTAGCATAAATGGGTATGCCACATGATGTTTAAATTTTTTGAAAAAGCAGGGTCTAATGATTCAACTCCTTGTACTTGATTTAATCTGAATATTTTTTTATCAGAAACTACATTTGTGCAAGAAGCAAAAAATAAAACGATTGATATTAAAGAAATAAATTGCTTTTTCATGAACGATTAATGATTACTCATCTAATTTTTTTGCTTTTACATATATTCTCCATTTCGCCAAAACCTCTTCCATATCGGTAGGTAAAGGACTTTCAAAAAATAATTCTTTGCCGGTAGTAGGATGTATGAAACCCAATGTTTTGGCATGCAACGCTTGTCGAGGCAATAATGAAAAACAATTGTCGACAAACGATTTGTATTTGCTAAACACCGTACCTTTTAATATTCGATCACCGCCATAGGTTTTATCATTAAACAACGTATGCCCAATGTGTTTCATGTGTACGCGGATTTGATGCGTTCTACCTGTTTCCAATTTACATTCTACCAAGGTCACATAATTTAAACGTTCCAACACTTTATAATGTGTGATGGCATGCTTGCCTTCATGTTCTTCTTCGTAATTCGTAAATATTTTTCGTTGACGATCATGTCTGCCAATATAAGTTTCAATGCGACCAGTATCTTCAGCTACATCGCCCCAAACTAACGCGTTGTACAATCTATTTACAGTATGTTCTTTAAATTGTTCTGCCAAATTATACACCGCTTTTTCCGTTTTGCCTAAGACCAACAATCCTGTCGTGTCTTTATCAATGCGATGGACCAAACCAATACGGGGCAAATTACTCACATCATGATTGCTTTTTTGCAAGTGAAACATCACCGCATTCACGACCGTGCCACTCCAATTACCATGACCAGGATGCACCACAAAACCAAACGGTTTATTAATCACCAACACATCATCATCTTCATACACAATATCTAAGGGAATATCCTCCGGTTTTATTTCCGTATCGTACGGCACATGAAACGTATAGACCGTAATTTTATCCAAGGGACGAACCTTATAATTTGCCTTTACGGGTTTACCATTCACCAACACCAATTCATCATCAATAGCCTGTTGCACTTTGCTACGCGTGCTGCCAGCAATTTTGATGATAATAAATTTATCAATACGCAAAGGTTCTTGGCCTTTGTCTACCTCCATTTCCAAATCAATGTGTTTTTCCACCGTTTCATCAATTGAAACTTCATCTTCTTCAAAATCTTCTAAAATAATTTTTTTGTTTGCCATAATCAGTTGGCGAAGTTAAGCTTAAATTTTTTTGGGGTCGAGGTCTTTTTCATGAATCATCGACAACGGCGTTGGCACCATTCAACGAATTAACTTTACGAAGCATTTCCTTGCCAACATTAAACTATAAAACCTTCAAGGTTTCTAAAAAACCTTGAAGGTTTTATACACTATGAAGG
This sequence comes from Chitinophagaceae bacterium, assembly GCA_044353665.1. Taxonomy (GTDB): domain Bacteria; phylum Bacteroidota; class Bacteroidia; order Chitinophagales; family Chitinophagaceae; genus OLB11. Next base: position 15,822 of record JBILBN010000019.1, read on the forward strand.
AAGCCATCCAGGGTTGCAGTCAATGTTTTGTTAGACTGCTTTCTGCGTCGCAGTGACGAATGCTATTTTATTTCTACAGGCTGGTGACTCACCAAACTGCTTATTTTGGTTGGAGATATACTTACCCATAGTAAAAATAGATAATGACTGAATTTTTTGGTACACTACTGTTGACTTTGAAGGAGTTATATTCTTTATTATTTGGATTAACCCATTTTTACGATTAAGTTTGTAGGTACAAAAAAATAATATGAGAACAATAATTATCATTCTAGCATTTGCAAGTATAGTATTCGCATCTTGTGGAGATTCACAAACAGCTACCAAAGAAAAAGAACTTGCTTTAAAAGAACAGGAATTAAAACAAAAAGAAGAAAGTTTATTAGCAGACAAAAAGAGAGAAATTGAATTAAAAGAACAAGAATTAAAACAAAAAGAAGAAGCATTAAAATCGAAAAGTAATAACAGTGCCCAAAATTCAATATTTTACATTCTAAATGTAGCAGCTGTAAGTACGCATAACGAAGCAGAGTCAAAGTCTGAAGAGCTAATAAGAAAAGGTTATAGTGCAGGTTTTTTATGGATTCCAGATTACAAATCGCTAAGTGGAGCAAAATTTTACTCCGTATACATTGGACCATTTGATACACAATATGAGTGTGAAGTTGCAACAGACAAATACAAAAAACTATTTCCAGGTTCTTATGGTTTATTAGTTTCACAAGAAAGCAAACGTGTTCAAATTAATGGCGTTGGCAAAGTGACAGTAACGGACAATTAGACCGTCGAAAATGCACTGACCTTTATTGGCATGTCAAAATGAAGACGGTCTGTAAAAGCAAAGTACCACTAGTGACAAAATCTAAAAAAGTTGAGACCAGAAACAACTCAAAAAACGGGGCGAAACCGAAAAGCCAAATGAGTAGGAAATTGTAGATTCTAAATAAAAAAAGTATGAAAAAAACAATCATCATTCTAACACTTGTTTGTGCAATATTCGCATCTTGTGGAGATTCACAAACAGCTACTAAAGAAAAAGAACTTGCATTAAAAGAACAAGAATTAAAAGCAAAAGAAGAAAGTTTATTAGCAGATAAAAAGAAAGAAATTGAGCTAAAAGAACAAGAGCTAAAACAAAAAGAAGAAGCATTAAAATCGAAAAGCAATAACAGTAATCAAGCCAAACCAGAACAAACAACAAAGAAGAAATTTATTGCAATTATTCAAGATCCTGATGGTTATACTAATGTGAGAAATGGAATGAGTAAAAATTCAGAGATAATAGATAGATTATTTGAAGGCGAAAATTATGAAGTATTTCCAAGTTCAGATAATAATTGGTGGGTTGTTTATACTAAATCAAATGTAAAAGGTTACGTGCATAAATCAAGAATTAAAATAATAAATTAAATACGATTGTCAACAGCATATTTGTAATAGGTGGACGGTTTAGTGCTCCGCATCAACATTTATTGTAATAATACTGCCTATAGAAAATGTACTATTCTTTATGTGCAAGTTTAAGAAAGAAATAAAATAATTATTTAATAATAAAAGTGGAGACCAGAACCCACTCTAAAAACAGGGCGTAATCCGAAAAGCCAAATGAGTAGGAAATTGTAGATTCTAAATAAAAAAAGTATGAAAAAAACAATCATCATTCTAACACTTGTTTGTGCAATATTCGCATCTTGTGGAGATTCACAAACAGCTACCAAAGAAAAAGAACTTGAATTAAAAGAACAGGAATTAAAACAAAAAGAAGAAAGTTTATTAGAGGACAAAAAGAAAGAAATTGAGTTAAAAGAACAAGAATTAAAACAAAAAGAAGAAGCATTAAAATCGAAAAGTATTAGTAAAGTCCAAACTAAATTAAGACAACCTAAAGGCAACTATGTCATTGGTATAAAAGACAGAGTGTATTTCTATGCTAGCCCAGATTATGATTCCCAAACTTCAGTTTATTTTGTAAAAGGACAAAAAGCAAAAGTTGTTGAAATAATGGATGAAAACCTTGACAATGAATTCCTGCATGTAAATTTTGAATACAAAGGAAAAGTAACAGATGGATATATTTTGTATGAAGACATAAAATTTGAATAAAATTTATAACTTTGTAAGACAATTAAAAACAAAAAAATTAATATGAAAAAATTAATTATTGTAGGATTTCTATTTGCTTTGATGCCAACAATTTCAATGGCTCAAAAACATGCACCAAGACCCTATGTAAAGAAAGCAGTGCGTGGTATTTATCCAGAGGGTTCTACTCGATTATTAAGGGAAACCGATGTGGAAGGATTAACAAGTTGGGATTTGAAAGTTATGAGGAATGAAATTTTTGCAAGACATGGTTACATTTTTAAAACAGAAGATATGACAGCATATTTTAGTCAAAAGTCATGGTATACTCCAAGATATGATGATGTAACATATCTGCTAACTCCCATTGAAAAGAAAAATATTGAATTCATAAAAAGATATGAATGAAAAAATTAATTTACTGTTTAACATTAATTCTATTAAGCAATATTCTGGTTTCTCAAAAAAGTAAGGATATTGAAATCATAGAAAAGCCCATAGTATATAATCAAGAAAGAACAAGATTAAGTGTCGAATATTTAAAAGAACGACATGGCATTATTCAAACAAAACCAACCATTACACCCAAAATAATTGTATTGCACTATACTGCTGGGGGTACAATAAAAACCAATTTTAATTATTTCAATAATATCCAAATTGAGAATGCAAGAAAAATCAATAAAGACCAAAGTCTATTGAATGTTTCGGCACATTATTTAATTGATAGAGATGGGACCATTTATCACCTCGTAGATGACAATTTACTAGCTAGGCATACCATTGGTTTAAATTATTGTTCCATTGGAGTTGAGAATATAGGAAGTAAAAAAGAACCTTTAACAGACAAACAAGTTATTGCCAATGCAAATTTAATTCGTCATTTATGTAAAAAGCATAAAATAGAATATGTCATCGGTCATTCTGAATACATAAAATTTAGAAAAACGAAATTGTGGAAAGAAACTAATCCTAACTATTTTACATATAAAGAAGATCCAGGGAATCAGTTTTTAATGAACGTTAGAAAATTAATAGTCGATTTAAATTTAAAAAGTAAACCATAAATAAATTCAACATTGAATACATAAAAATGAAACAAATATTGACAGTAACATTAACCCTATTAATGAATTTTGCTGGACATGCTCAAATTAATAAATTTAACCAATTTACTGATTCTAGGGATAATAAATCATATAGAACAATAAAGATTGGTAATCAAACATGGATGGCAGAGAATCTTGCATATAAACCTTCCACAGGTAATTTTTTTATTTACGATAATGCTCTCATAAATGTTACTAAGTATGGCTATCTGTATGATTGGAAAACTGCTTGTAGTGTTTGTCCTTCTGGATGGAGACTTCCTAGTCAATCAGATTTTTTGGAACTTACCAACTATTTAGGTGTGGGTTTTAAACAAAAAATGATGTTAAACTCAGCATGGGCCGCTGATGAAAATGCATCAAATACCTCCGCTTTTTCAGGATTACCAGCAGGAATGAGAGATCATGTAGGTGCTTTCCGGTACGTAGGTTTGGGAGGTTACTTTTGGACTTCCACATTTTCTCATCAATCTTTTGCCTTTGCTAGAGAAATAGGTAAAAACGCAGGAAATTGGGCTAGTAGTGAATTTGGAACGAACCAATTTGTTGGGATGTCGGTACGTTGCTTAAAAGATCAATCAAATAGTGTTGACAATTCCCAAAATGAAACTTTAGACGATGAGTATACTGAATCTGAATTTAAAGAGCCTCAAAAAAATGTTTATCCAGAAAACCATCCTATTAAAAAAGGGGTAACAATTTATACTATTTATAAAACACAAACTTGTAAAGAAGAACAAGACTTATATTATGAATACACAAATAAATATAAGTGTGAACCGGTGAAAATGGAGTTATATAGAATAACAATTGATATTCACTTGAATAATCCCATGTATGACGAAGCTAAAATCAAATTATTAAACCTAAAAACGAAAGAATTAACGGAATTTGATATTGAAAATGTTGGGAAACTTGAAGATGGATCCTTGAATTTTGTTTTTTCAATCATTAATCAACCCCATCAATTTATACTTAATCAAACAAAAAAAACATTGACTTGGTATTCAGAATGGGGACATTGGCGTGCTAATTATTTCTACCAATAGTTACTCATTGGTTTAACAAGTTGGCATGTAATGTATTTTGCTATCCATTCGTGTTTGCGACGAAGGAAGTTGTACTTGAGTAACATACCAAATATGCTTCCTGTGATTCCACTACAGGCTGATGACTCACCAAACGGCATATTTCGTTTGGTGATATACCTACCCATAGTAAAAATAGATAATGGCTAAGTTTTAAGTATTTAGATTTAAAAATATACACCAATGGTTCATTATTTCTAATTTTATACTACTTTAAATATGGGAATCGTAATAAATAGTATTTTTGTTTTTGGCTCAGCAGAAGTTGGTGGCAATGCATTGATAATGCCAAAGAAATATTTTTAATAATGAAAGGAATATTTTTAGTAAATTTGTTAGAGAGACAATTAAACAATAATGAAACAAAAGTTTTACTTTGACACTTCCGTTTTTGGTGGAGTTTATGACAAAGAATTTGAAGAAGAAACTCTTCAACTTTTTGAGCGTGTAAAACTTGGGAAAATAATATGTATGTATTCTGATTTAACTGAAACCGAATTGCTTAATGCCCCAGAAAATGTAAGAACATATTTCAAAAATTTACCAAAAGAAAATACAGAACGAGTATTTGTAAATGCAGAAATTATAGAACTTGCTACAAAATATATTGAAGAAAAAGTAGTTGGAAAAACAAGTTTTGACGATTGTTTACATATTGCTACAGCAACATTAAACAAGGCTGACATTTTAGTTAGTTGGAATTTTAAACATATTGTAAATGTTTATAGGATAAGAGGTTATAACTCTATAAATTTGAGAATGAATTATTTATCATTAGAAATCAGGTCACCAAAAGAAATTATTGAATATGAAAATTAAAGAAAAAAAAACCGTAAAAGAATTTGACACTGTTAAAACTTTTAGAGAAATAAAAGAAAAGGTTTCTAAAGATTTATTTGGAAAAACAACTGAAGAAATCTTAGAATATTTGAAGATAAATAGCTTGAAATTACAGAGTAAGAAGTAGCACTGTCAACAACATTGCCTAAAAGCAAATGGGGCTGGGTAGCTTCCTCCTTGCAGAGTCTCTGCCTCAGGACTCTGCAATTTAAGTAACCAAATATTAGTTAGAAACTGTTTTTTAGGGCTGAGCATTCAATGGTTATATATTCTTGAAAATAATTGGCTTTTATTTTTTAGTAAAAAAGTTGAATAAAGATTTCTCTGTCAGTGGCAAGGTGAAACCCAAAACTAAAGTCATAATAATTAAAGAATAAATAATAAATTTGCTAAATGAAGAGTTATACTGAAATTATTACGATAGATCCTCAAATAAGATTTGGGAAACCTTGCATTAGAGGTATGCGCATATCTGTTTATGATGTATTAAGCTGGTATGCTTCTGGAATGACAGAAAATGAAATTCTAGAGGACTATCCGGAATTAACCAAAGAAGATTTAATTGCTGTTCTCTCTTTTGCAGCTGATAGAGAACATCGCGTAAAAGTAGCATAATGAAATTGCTTTTCGATCAAAATATTTCCTTTAGAATAGTAAAGAAGCTTGAGGACTTTTTACCATTTTCAAGTCAAGTTAGATTACTTGGATTGGAGAACTCAAATGATTTCGAGATTTGGGAATATGCACGAGCAAATGAGTATACTATTGTGACATTTGATACAGATTTTTATGATATATCCTTAATAAAAGGAATACCACCAAAAATAGTCTGGCTAAGATTAGGAAATGTTTCTACTAATGATTTAGTGAATAGGCTTAGAAAAAATCATGAGCTTATGAGAGCGTTTATTGAAAATTCGGATTACAAAGATTTATCTTGTTTGGAAATTGATGAATAAGCACTAACATTCGGCAATTGCACAATGGTGGTTGAGTAGCTTTTTGTCTCATCCTAAAATTGGTTTACAGTTAATTATTTAATCCTGTTACCCGTTTATAATAATTTTTTCAACGAATTTTTATTAAATACTACCTTTGCCCAATGAGTAAACTACAAGTTTCATACAAACACCTTGGCAGAATAGAATACCAAGCAGCTTGGGATTATCAAGAAAGTTTGTTGCAACAAAATTTAGACATTAAAAAACAAAACCGTGACAACGAAATAGCCGAAAATGGAATCGCTCCAACCTTAACGCAAAACTCATTTTTATTGTGCGAACATGAACCTGTTTTTACCTTAGGCAAAAGTGGTGCAATGGAAAACTTATTGGTCAATAATGAATACCTCAAACAAAAAGGCATTTCATTTTTTAAAACCAACAGAGGCGGAGATATTACGTTTCATGGCATTGGACAAATAGTTGGCTATCCTATTTTAGATTTAGAAAGATTAAAGCCAGACATCGTTTTATACATGCGCAATTTAGAAGAAGTCATCATTAGAACCATTGCCGAATATGGGATAGAAAGCGAACGCAGTGAAGGCGAAACAGGCGTTTGGATAGATGCAAGCATTCCACACAAAGCCCGAAAAATTTGTGCACTTGGCGTACGAACGAGTCGTTGGATAACCATGCATGGGTTTGCATTAAACGTCAATACCGATTTAGAATATTTTAATTTAATTATTCCTTGCGGCATTCAAAACAAGCAAGTAACCAGCATGGCAAAAGAATTGGGAAAAGAAGTGAATCTAAACGAAGTAGAAGAAAAAATAAAAACCCATTTTGAGGATGTTTTTGGAGTAGCCTTAAAATAAAATAAATATCAATAATAGCTTATTCTAAAAATAACCATATAAATTCGTAATAAAATCAACAAATTTTTGTGAAACTACAATTAAGAATGTTAAATTTGCATACTTTTTAAAAGGAAGGAACAATAATAATGTCTACAATTTCTACAGAAAACAAAAAAATAAATTCACATAAATTACTCATGTGGATAGGAATCGCAAGTATTTGTATGATGTTTGCAGGTTGGACCAGTGCTTTTTTAGTACGTAAGGCACAGGGAAATTGGTTACTATTTTCAATGCCAACCTCATTTTGGATTTCTACATTGGTGATACTAATAAGCAGTGTAACCATGTATTTTTCAATAAAAGAATTTAAAAAAAATAATATCACAAAATTTAAACTGCTATTTAATGCCACTACCCTATTAGGCATTGCATTTATGGTACTCCAATTTATGGGATTTAAAGAAATGCAAAAAGCAGGACTTAATTTAGCAAGCTCCTCTGAAGGTATTTCTGGAAGTTTTATATACGTAATATCCAGTGTGCACATTTTACACATGCTAGGCGGTGTAATTGCGATGATTATTATGAATTTTGTCATTAAATTTAGAATTAAAAAAAATAATTTAAGCAGCAATGGTTTAGAAATTTTAGGCACTTATTGGCATTTTGTTGATGTGCTTTGGATATATTTGTTTCTCTTTTTCTTAATTAATCAAAAATAATACACTAAAAACACGATGAGTACAGTAGCAATAGATAAAAAACAAGCTTGGGGCGGTGGTCAAAGTCCGTTCCAATTAAGCTATGGAAAAATAATGATGTGGTTTTTCTTAATGAGTGATGCCTTCACGTTTGGCGCATTCCTTATTTCTTACGGAACAACTCGTTTTTCTAGTCTTTTATGGCCAGATTCGAATGAAGTTTTTGCTTCTTTTCCTTTGCTTGCACCTAATGGTGGGGCACCAATGGCATTTGTGAGTTTAATGACATTTATTTTGATTATCAGTTCTGTAACCATGGTTTTAGCAGTTCACGCTGGACATTGTAACGATAAAAAAGGCGTGATCAAATGGATGATTTGGACCATCATTGGAGGAATTGCTTTCTTATCTTGTCAAGCTTGGGAGTGGATGCACTTATTTCATCACAATGGAACATTATGGGGAGCATTTAGAAACGGTCAAGCAGCTAATGTAGTTCCACATTTATTTAACCACAGTGCTTTAGAAGCATTTTCAGCCAAAGAAGGTGCAGAAATTGCAGTAAGAGAGAGTGCTGATGCTGGACATAAATTTTTCAATTTCTTCTTTTCAATCACAGGGTTTCATGGTGCACACGTTGCATCTGGAGTGGTTTTAAATATCATTATTTTATTAAATACGATTAATGGTACTTACGAAAAAAGAGGTCATTATGAGATGGTAGAAAAAGTAGGTCTTTATTGGCACTTTGTAGATTTAGTTTGGGTATTTGTATTCACTTGTTTCTACTTACTATAGGCCTCCCTGCCCTACAAAGGGTGGTTTAAAAAACAAATATTAAAAATTAACACTAAAAACTTTTAAAATATGCACTTTAACGATTACGAAGCAGACCAATCAAGATTATATAACGCACATCATGGCGATATTAATTCAGCAGAAAGCAAAGCCAAAGTAAAAAACATTTGGAAAATAACGGCTTATTTAACTTTAATTACCTTAATAGAAGTAGCTATTGGATTATACTCACATTATAGTCATGCAATGGGAGGTTTAAAAATGACGTATAATATTATTTTTATTTTAATGACGATCTTAAAAGCAGGATTGATTGTATCGATTTTTATGCACCTTGGTGACGAAGTAAAATCAATGATTATGATGATATTAATTCCTTTAACCTTATTTATTTGGTTTATTATAGCATTTATGGCCGATGGCGCATTTTGGCTATGGATCAATGAAAATGTGTATACTTGGTCTAAATAATTAATTTTAAACATATTACAAAAAGCTATCCAAATGGGTAGCTTTTTTTGGCTTCAAATTTGCTTAGCATATAGTTCTTTTACCGATTTATTAACCAATAATTAGGTAATGCGACAAAAATTTATTTATTTACACTTCAAAATTAAAAAAATGAGAAAAATACTTCTTTCAATTTTTTCGATGACATTATTATTGTCTTTGAGTGCCACAGCACAAAGAATATGCGGTTCAGCAGATCATTACCAAGAAATGTTGCAAAACAATCCATCATTTGCACAACAAAGACAATTAATAGAAACGCAAACGACCAATTATGAAAATAATTCTTCAAATCACAAAAGAGCGGTAGTAACTATTCCGGTTGTATTTCATGTTGTTTATAATACTACGATACAAAATGTGAGTGATGCCCAAATTCAATCCCAATTAACCGTGTTAAATGCTGATTTCAGAAAACTAAATGCTGATGCTTCATTAGTCCCTTCTGCATTTGCAGGCTTAGCGGCTGATTGTGAAATTCAATTTTGTTTAGCACAACAAGACCCTACTGGCTTGGCTACTACGGGTATCATTCGTAAAAGTACTACCTCAACTTCATTTTCAACCAATGATGCCGTAAAATATGCTGCTCAAGGGGGTTCAACTATTTGGGATAGAAACAAATATTTAAATATTTGGGTTTGTAATTTAAGCGGTGGAGTTTTAGGTTATGCTCAATTTCCTGGAGGTCCTGCTGCTACCGATGGAGTGGTAATTACATACACTGCTTTAGGAACTATGGGAACCGCTGCTTCGCCCTATAATAAAGGAAGAACTGCTACTCATGAAGTTGGGCATTGGGTAAATTTATTTCATATTTGGGGAGATGATGGTACTGCTTGTACTGGTTCTGATTTGGTGGGTGATACACCTAATCAAGCTGATGAAAACTATGGTTGTCCTACATTCCCTCAAGTATCTTGCTCAAACGGAACCAATGGAGATATGTTTATGAACTATATGGATTACACAGACGATGCATGTATGTATATGTTTACTACCGGACAAAAAACAAGAGTTAGTGCACTATTTGCTGCTGGTGGCTCTAGAGTTTCTTTAGCCACTTCTACTGGTTGTAATGCTCCTAGTGTTGCTACATGTGGAAATGCTTCAGGATTATCTTCATCTTCAATTACATCAACTGGTGCAACAATAAGTTGGACAGCAGTTTCAGGAGCTACAAGCTATAATGTACAACATAAATTAAGCACAGCTACAACTTGGACAACATTAACAGCATCTACCACCTCATCAATTTTAACGGGATTGACAGCTGGCTCAACGTATAATTTCCAAATTCAAGCAGTTTGTGCCAGTGGAACAGGTACTTATGTTGCCTCAACATTTACTACAACAACTGCAACTTCTTCTTGTGGAAATCCTACAGGCTTAACTGCAACTTCAATTTCAACAACAGGGGCTACATTGGGCTGGACAGCTGTTTCAGGAGCTACAAGCTATAATGTACAGTATAAATTAAGCACAGCTACAACTTGGACAACTACAACTTCTACCACTACATCAAAAGCGTTAACAGGTTTAACAGCTGGCTCAACGTATAATTTCCAAATTCAAGCAGTTTGTGCAAGTGGTACAAGTTCTTATGTAGCTTCTACATTTACTACAACGGCTAGCACAGGAACTTGTACGAATAATTATGAGTCTAACAACACAAGAGCTACTGCTTCCACTATTGCTATTAATACAAATATTACATCAATGCTTGGAACAAGTACTGATAAAGATTATTTTAAAATTGTAACCACAACGGCTGCACCAAAATTAAAAGTTACGTTAAGTACATTGCCTTTTGATTATGATTTAAAATTATACAATACAAGTGGAACGTTGTTAGCTACAGCTGCTGCAAGTGGAACAACCACTGAAACCATTAAATACAACACAGCAACAAAAGCAGCGACATATTATATTTATGTTTATGGATATAATGGAGCATTTAGTGCAACAAATTGCTACACATTAAATGCTAGTACAAGTGCAACAAATTTTGTAAAAACAGCGCAATTTTCAGAAAATAAGCCTGAAATAAATGTTTATCCTAATCCAGTATCTGATAAAATGAATGTTCAGTTTTTTGAAGAAGGTAATAAACAAATTATTGCAAATGTTTATAATTCATTAGGTCAAAAAGTGGTTACTCAGTCTAACACAACTATTGATGGTGAAAACAATATTTCTATCGATGTAAATAATTTATCAAATGGAATTTATATTTTAGAATTAATAGGAACAGAAGAACGTAAAGTTCAACGTTTCACTATTCAAAAATAGTTTTAAGCATTTTTTATATATTCAAAAGCGACTTCAGTAATGGAGTCGCTTTTTGATTTAAAGATATAATTACAAAAACCTGACATCCAACAACTGACATCCGACATCTCTTTATATATTTGCACTATGTCTGATTTACACATTTATAATTCACTTACAAGAAAAAAAGAAAAGTTTGAACCATTAAATGCACCTCATGTAGGATTGTATGTTTGTGGACCTACGGTCTATAGTGATGCACATATTGGCAATGTAAGAACGTTTACATCATTTGATATGATTTATCGTTATTTAACTTTTTGTGGTTATAAAGTGCGCTATGTGCGAAATATAACTGATGCCGGACATTTAACCAATGACAGAGGTGAAGGTGTAAACAGAATGGAGTCGCAAGCAAAATTAGAAAGCTTGGAGCCAATGGAAATTGTTCAAAAATATACGGTTGGTTTTCATCAAGTGATGGAAATGTTTAATGCACATCCACCAACCATTGAGCCTACAGCCACTGGTCATTTAATTGAACAAATTGAAATGATTGAAGTTTTAATCAAGAATGGTTTTGCATACGAAGTGAATGGAAATGTATATTTTGATGTAAAAAAATATAACGAAACTAATAATTACGGTATTTTATCTGGTAGAAATATTGATGAATTAATTGCTGGATACAGAGATTTAGATGGACAGGATGAAAAAAGAAATTCTATAGATTTTGCCCTTTGGAAAAAAGCAAGTCCAGAACATATTATGCAATGGCGATCGCCTTGGGGAATGGGGTTTCCGGGTTGGCATTTAGAATGTTCGGCAATGAGTACTAAATATTTGGGAAAAGATTTTGATATTCATGGAGGTGGAATGGATTTAAAATTTCCTCATCACGAATGTGAAATTGCTCAAAATAAAGGCTATTGTGGACATGGTGGTGCAAAATATTGGATGCATACCAACATGCTCAATTTTAATGGTCAAAAAATGAGTAAGTCATTTGGTAATTCTATACTTCCAATGGAATTCGTAACCGGAAATCATCCTCTTTTAGATAAAGGTTATTCTCCTTCGGTGGTTCGTTTTTTATTTTTACAAACGCATTATTCATCTGAACTTGATATTAATGTAAAAGGATTACAAGATGCAGAAAAAGGATTGAAGAAATTGATGGAAGCACTTGCTTTAATTACGAATTTTGAATTACGAATTACGAATGATAATTCAGCAAACCTAAAACTGACATCTGACATCCAGCATCTGACAGCTTCTTGTAAAGAGTTTATGGATGATGATTTTAATACGGCTCGGGTAATTGCCAATTTATTTGAAATAGCTACAATCATTAATTCAATAAAAGGCGGACAAATTAAACAAGAAGAAGTTAGTAATGAAACGATAGTTTTAATGCGAAAAACATTGAGTAATTATTTGTTTGATGTATTTGGGTTAAAACCCTTAGAAGAAAATACACCCTCCAAAATGGATGATGTGATGAATGTATTAATTGACATTCGTAAAGAAGCAAAAGTGAAAAAAGATTTTGGAACAAGCGATTCCATTCGTAATAAATTACAGGAAGCAGGCATTCAATTAAAAGATGAAAAAGATGGGAGTGTGAGTTATTCGATTAATAATTAAATTGAACATTTGCACCTAACGTAAACCAACGAGAAGGCATAGGCATTGCATTACTTTCTTGATATTTTGTATTGGTCATATTATTCACATCTGCATAAATAAAATAGTGTTTTACATTGTAACCTAATCGTGCATCAACCAAAAAATAATCAATAAAATTGAATCTATTTTGATAACGAATACTTGCAGTTGCATATAAATGATTTGTAAAATCAAATGTAGAATTTGCCACAATTTGATGTTTGAAAAAATCTAATGCATAACGAGAAATTTGTGTTTCGTCGTTGTTTTTTATATTGATAGAATTGTATTGATAGTTGAAAGCTATATTTCTAAAAGAGAATTTTTTAGTTTCGCTGATATTCAAATTAGTATAACATTGCAAACCAAAAACTTTTTGCAAACCAAAATTAGAAGGTTGCCAAACTATTGCAGTTGTTGGTTTTGTCCAATCGATTAACTCATTTACCTGACGATGAAAAGCATTAATAGATGCCTGAATTTTAGTCGTAGAATATTTTGCACCCAAATCAAATCCAATAGATTTTTCTTGAATTAAATTAGCATTACCTTTGTTTGAAGGCCCTTTGTAATAAAGATCTGTATAGGTGGGCATTCTGTTTGCTGTACCAACTGATGCATAAAATTTTAATGATTTATTGGCTTCATAACCGATGTCAAATCCTGGTAAAACAGAACCACCCCATTGATTATTATAGTTTGTATATAAGCCAATAGTCGTTGATAATTTTTCAGAAAATCGATAAATATTTTGGGCAAAAAATCCAATATTATTTCGTGCATAAACGCCTAAATTAGAACTATTTATTTGTTGTAAATTATAGGAAATTCCAATGCCTAATTCTCCTTTTTTATAACCATAATTCAAATTAGAATTTGCAAAATAGCTTCTTGTTTTATGCGTATTTTCATAATAGCTCGGATTTTGTTTGATGAATGTATAAATATCTTTATTGGCTCTAATCGAAATGTTTGATTTAATTGTCCACGATTTAGTCAACTTTTTTTCATGCTTTATTGCTGTAAAAAATGTATTCACTTTTTCTACTGAATTGTTGTCATAAGGCGAAGCATAAAACCCATTTGCACCAAAACTATTGTTAATGTACGATGCTAATATAGAAAGTTTGTGCCCTTTTAAAAACAACAAATCATTTGTGTAAAAACCTTTATAATTTTTTGTTTGTGTGTTGTATATAAATCCATTTCCAATATCAGTTGATAATGATAAATACTGTTTTGAAAACTTTGTTACGTTGCTAAATCCAAGCTGCACATTAGTTGTATTAAATGTATTTTCATTGGATGTATCTTTTAAAAAATTACTTCCTAAATTTACATTCGCAGTTATTTGATTTTCGGTAACTTTTTTTGTTACAATATTGATAGCCCCTGTAATTCCGTTCATTCCATAAGCATGTGCTTGTGGGCCTGTTAATATTTCTATTTGTTCAATATCAAAAATACTTATTGGCAAATTCATTAAATGATGTCCCGTTTGTGGATCTAAAATAGGATGACCATTTACCAAAACCAACGTCTGCTCAAACGTACCCCCATTTATTTTAATATCGGTTTGTGCATTATTATTTCCTCTTCTTGTGGCTTGAACACCTAATACAAATTGTAAAACTTCAGTAATATTTTTTACACTTAATTTTTGAATATCTTCTTGAGTAATTACTTGTTTGTTTGTATTTAATTCTCTTAAACCTTTGTCAGAAAGCCTATTCTCTTGAACAATTACTTCCTTCATTTTTTGTTGTGCAATTATATTTTCAAACAGCATTAATAAACATAGACTCATTAGTAATATTCTGCTCATTCTTTTAAATTTTGTGTAAATAAATAGTAAAACAAATGAGATTCAAAGTATTAAAAAAAGAATTTGGCATTTAATTGTTATAATATCTAATTATAAGATAATCAGCATATTATATTTTAATAAATAGACTCATATTGAATATAAATAAAAAAAAATTACCTTTGCAATCTAGAAAATTTAAACAATGAGTTTCAGAATCGAAAAAGACACGATGGGTGAGGTTTCAGTACCAATGAACGCCATTTATGGAGCACAAACACAACGCTCTATCGACAATTTTAAAATTGCACAAGACATTAACAAAATGCCAAAAGAAATTATTCAGGCATTTGCATATTTGAAAAAAGCAGCAGCTATCACCAACATGGAAGCCAATATTTTGAGCAAAGAAAAATGCGAATTAATAGGCAAAGTTTGTGATGAAATTTTGGAAGGAAAACATGCTGATGCATTTCCTTTGGTGGTTTGGCAAACAGGTAGTGGAACACAAAGCAATATGAATGTGAATGAAGTAGTTGCTTATCGTGGGCATGTGTTGATGGGTGGTAAATTAAAAGACAAAGAAAAGTTTTTACACCCCAATGATGATGTCAATAAAAGCCAAAGTAGTAATGATACATTCCCAACGGCGATGCACATTGCAGCCTATAAAATGTTGATGGAAACAACCATTCCTGGCATCACAAAACTTCGTAATACATTAGATAAAAAATCGAAGAAATTTATGAATGTGGTAAAAATTGGACGTACCCATTTCATGGATGCAACACCATTGACCGTTGGACAAGAATTTAGTGGATATGTTTCTCAATTAGATCATGGTTTAAAAACTATCAAAAATTCATTGGCTCATTTAAGCGAATTAGCATTGGGTGGAACTGCCGTTGGAACAGGAATAAATACACCAAAAAATTATGCGAAAAATGTGGCAAAACATATTGCTAAGCTCACAAAACTTCCTTTTATTACCGCAGAAAATAAATTTGAATCATTAGCCGCACACGATGCCATTGTGGAAGCACATGGTGCATTGAAAACCGTTGCCGTTTCATTAATGAAAATTGCAAATGATGTGCGCATGTTATCATCAGGACCACGATCTGGTATTGGCGAAATTTACATACCTGACAACGAGCCAGGAAGTTCTATTATGCCAGGAAAAGTAAACCCTACACAATGTGAAGCATTGACTATGATTGCAGCGCAAGTAATGGGTAATGATGTTGCAATAACAGTTGGTGGAAGCATGGGCCATTTTGAATTGAATGTTTTTAAACCAATGATGATTTATAACTTCTTGCACAGTGCTCGTTTAATTGGTGAAGGGTGTGTTTCATTTAATGATAAATGCGCTATTGGTTTAGAGCCAATTAAAGCAAACATTAAAAAGCACGTTGATAATTCATTGATGTTGGTAACAGCTTTAAACACCAAAATCGGTTATTATAAATCAGCAGAAATTGCTCAAAAAGCACATAAAGAAGGAACAACTTTAAAAGAAATGGCAGTGAAATTAGGGTATGTAACTGACAAAGAATTTGATGCTTGGGTGAAACCAGAAGAAATGTGTGGATTGTAAATAGATTAGAGATTTCAGATATGAGATTTGAGAATGGAATACAGTAATGTGTTCCATTTTTTTGTTATTTTTACAAAAGAAAAAAAATTGCCATGAGTGTTTTAGAATTAAAAGCCCAAATTATTGAAGAGCTTGATCATGTTAGTGTAGATATATTGCTTGAAATAAAAGAATTTTTAGATTCAAGTCATTCTGCAATTCCTGAATCAGTGCTTGAGAGTATTAAAATTAGCAGACAACAACTTAATGAAGGAAAAGGAATTCCTCATGAAGAAGTAATGAAAATGGCTAAAGAATGGTTGAAAAAATAATATGGTCGCCAAAAGCAATTAGTGAATATGCAGGAATTATTGATTTTCTAATGATGGTTTGGAATATAGATATCATTCTTGATTTTGAAAGTTTAGTTAATCAAAACATATTAATCATTAGTAAGAATCCAGATTCATATCCAATAATAGAAGACAATGTAAGAAGAGTAGTAATTCATAAAAATGTTTCTATTTATTATGAATTTATAGTTGAACAAAATACAATTAAAATTCTTTCCATTTTTGATAATAGACAAAACCCAGATAGGTTGAAATTGTAATTGGGATATTTTTCTGCAACAGATTTCGCAGATTTTCACAGATAAATCCTTTTTGTATTTCTTTGTACATTCGTGTCTTTGTAGCAAAAAATATTTATTTTTACTTCATGGCAATTAGAAAAGGAAACATAGACGACGCTCAACTTTTGCATACAATAGGAGTTAAAACATTTGACGATACTTTTGGTGGAACCTGTACCAAAGAAGACATGAAATTTGTATTGCATAAATTTTTTAATATAGAGCAATGTAAAATTGATTTGCAAGATGAAAATGACAATTTCTTTTTCTTGGAAGAAGAAGGCATTACGAAAGGATACATTCGCATCAATGAAATTCATGAATATCCTTTTGACGAATTAAAACCATTTAAATGCATTGAACTCGTTCGATTATATGTGTTGAAAGAATATCATGGAACGCATGTGGCAAAAGATTTAATGCAATTTGCTTTTGATTTTGCTAAAGAGAAAAACTATGAAAAAATGTATCTCAGTGTGTGGGAATATAATTTTAGAGCAAGAGGTTTTTATGAAAAATTAGGCTTTGTAAACTCTGGCAAAGAAAATGATTTTCCATTAGGAACAACTCCTCAAACGGATTTTTGGTTTGTGAAAGAGCTTAAAATAATTAAACAATAAACTAGCATTAAACTTTCTTTACTTTTTAGAGTCTTTACATTTGAAAAAATAATATAAAATGAAAAAATACATTCTACTTGTTGGTTTTGCTTTAGCTAGCCAATTTGCTCAAGCACAAACACTAAAAGATTTATTAAAAGAAGCCGACAAGGTTTTAAATGGTAAAAACAACACATCTTCTGGACAACAAAACCAAGGAGGCATTTTAGGAGGCCTTGGAGCTAATTTATCGAATACTGAAGTTGTTGGTGGACTAAAAGAAGCCTTAAAAATTAGCGCTCAAAACTCTTCAAAAAAATTAAATGTTGCCAATGGCTTTTTTGGAAATCAATTGATTAAAATTTTAATGCCGAAAGAAGTTTCTAAAATTGAATCTACACTTCGTCAATTTGGTTTTAATAAACAATGTGATAAATTAATTTTAAGTTTAAACAGAGCTGCAGAAGACGCTTCTGGTAAAGCAGTTCCAATATTTATAAATGCAATTACCAGCATGAACATCAATGATGGATTAACTATTTTACGGGGTGGAAACAATGCAGCAACTAACTTTTTAAAACAAGCTACAACAGCAGCTTTAACACAAGCTTTCAGACCTGTAATAGAACAATCTTTAGCGAAAGTAAATGCACCTACTTTATGGCAATCTGTTTTTGCTACCTACAATAAATTGCCTATTTCTCGTCAAAAAGTAAATACCGATTTAACAGGTTATGTAACTGAAAGAGCCTTGGCTGGGTTATTTACAACTGTTGCACAAGAAGAAGCAAACATTCGCACAAATCCTTCGGCACAAGTAACAGGTTTATTGAAAAAAGTATTTGGTAACTAATTTTAAAATAATAAATGAATAAAAAAAGGCTATCTCTATGAGATAGCCTTTTTCAATATTATATTTAAAATCAATTATTTAATCATTGATTTTATTACACTTTCATTCAATTTTACAGGATATTTTGCTTCTAAATCAGCTATCCAATTTTTTTCTAAATACTCTTGGTATTCAGAAATTACATAACCTCGTGCCTCACTCAATGTTTTTTGAGTTGGTTCATTATACACTTCATCCACTTTTAATAATGTATAAGTACCATCTTCATTTTTGTAATAAGGACAATATTTTTCAGCAGTCATTTTTAAAGTAGCAGGGAAACGAGTTTTTTCATACTTTCCGTTTTCAGCCACTAATTTATTTTGAGCACCTGCTTCACTTACTGCTTTTAAAATATCATCTGAATTCATATTTTTCGGATTATTTAATTGCTTCACTAAAAGCTTGGCAGTTTCTTCATCATTGGCTTTATAAATGGTTCCTTTTACTGATGGTCCCCATTGATATTTTGATTTATTATTTGCATAAAATTCATTTAACCCTGTTGTATCCATCGAGGCTTTAGACCAAACCGATTTGTCCGTTAATTCAAACAACATAATACCATCCCTATATTCTGTTAATAAATTTCTGTAGTCTTCGTTTTCATCTGCTAATCTGTTTTCTTGATAATCATTCAAGGCTTTATCAGCATACGTTTTGTATAATGAGCGTAACGTAGGATCTTTTTTACCATACATTTTTGCTTTCGTAAATACTTCTAAATAGTTCGCGAAATCGGCTTGCGTAATTTCTACATCCGACATGGTAAACAATGGTTTTTTATATTTAGCATATTCATTTGCATTGTACGTTCCATTTAGCAAAGTAGAATCATTAATAGCCGCAATTATTTCATTTAACGCAATTGGATATTCTTTAAAATTTAATTTAGTTTTTACTTTTTCGGTATATTCTATACGAGCAATATCTGTTCTGCTGTCTTTTTCGATTCTTTTACCTAAATCTGTTTTTACAGAGTCGTAATGTTTTAATGGCGTTTTACTCATTAATTTTATGATGTGGTAACCATATTCTGTTTTAATCGGTTCTGAAATATCGCCTGGTTTTTTTAAGCTAAATGCAGCATCTTCAAAAATAGGCAACATTTGTCCTACTCCAAAACTTGCCAATACTCCTTTAGAATTCAATGAAAATTTATCATCAGAATATTTTTCTACCATTGATTCAAACAATTGCCCTTTTTTCAACATCAAATACACGGAGTCAATTCTTGCTTTTCCTATTCTATCCCCTTCTTCTCCACCACTTTTTTTCACATTGACTAAAATTTGAGCTACTTGAATTTCACCTCTTGCTTGTCTTTCTTCTAATTTTTTGATGAGGTGATAACCGTAAATCGTTTTGAACGGTTTTGAAACACTTCCTAAAGGTGTGTTGTAAGCTGCATTTTCAAACGGATAAACGATTTGCAAAGGCGTTATAAAGCCTATATCTCCACCATTTGAGCCCGATTGTTTATCTTCGCTGAACATTCTTGCTATGACAGCAAAATCAGCTTTATTAACTGTTATTGCTTTATAAAGGCTGTCTATTTTTCGATACGCACTTAAAGTGTCGTCATTATTACGAGGAGTTGATATAAGTATATGCGCAATTCGTACGTCTTTTTTAGAGCGATCATAAGCTTCTTTAATCAACTTATTTTTCATTTCAGTATCGGTCAAATACGTTTTTGCCAACTGCTTTTTGTACGTGCCAAGTTCCGACTCAATATTGGGCAACGTATCTATTCTTAACGCATTTGCTTCGGCTACTTTCATTTTAAAGCGGCTATACAACGTTAAGTATTCTCTTACTGCCTTTTCACTAAAATCTGGTTTTTGATTGTTAATATTTTTGGTATACATTCTCAAAAACTCTTTTTTACTCACTCCAACACCTCCATAGGTAAATAAAGCGTCTTCTTTTTTTTGTGCATCTATGGTAAAAGAAGTAATTAACGCTAAAAATAACAGATTTAAACTAAGAATATTTTTCATAATAAATTTTACGACTTTTTTTTAAAATATTTGAGATTGCGAATTTACTTCTTTTCTTTATTTGTTTTTTTCTTTTTTTCTAACCATTCAATAAGCCCCAAAACATTGGTATGATCTATTCGTTTACCACGAATAACCTTGTTTTCATCTAATAAATACAATGTTGGGGTACTATAAACATCATAAAAAGCTCTAAAATTAGACGTATGATTTGGATCATGTGCATGTACCCAGCCTTCTCCTAATTTATTATCCACAATAAATTTTTTCCATTTGTCTGTTTCGCCATCTGCTTCAACAGCATATATTTTTACGTTGTAATTTTTTAAAGCTACTTTATATAACGAATCAAATTTGGGCATTTCTTTTTGGCAATGCCCACATGTTGGCGACCAAAATATTAAAATCGTATAATTTGCTTTTACAGCAGATAAGGGCACTACATTTAATCCAGAAGTGTCCATCATTCTTAAATCCATTGCAGGTTGACCAATCATATTGGGTGCAATTTTTCGAGCTCTGTCTTCATATTTTGCTAATTGTGCAGAGTCTGTCCAAGGAGCCAAGCCCTTCATATAATAGTTTTCTACTAAGTAAACGAATGCCTCATCCATTCCCATTATTTTACTGGTTTCTGTCCAACGAGTTAAATACCACAATGAGTATTTAAACGTTTCTTCCATACCTTTTGATTTTTGTAAAATCATGTCGCATTCTTTTTCTACCGAATCAGGCACAGGGATCACTAATTTAGACATATAGCTTTCCAATTTCGATTCATATAGAGGAGAATATATTAAACGGTCGTCTCTAAAATCATATTTATCCCAAAAATGGCCTTTGTAAAAATTTCTTGGATACAAGGAATCTTTTGTTCCATCTGGATTTGTTGGCAATACAGTTGGAATTTCAGGTTCACTTACCGCATTAAATAATTTAGCTAAAAATGAAGTAGGTTTTTTAGCAATTATATTTTCTCGATAATCTTGTAATTCTTTCCCTTTCACTTTTAATTTTTCATATACAGCAGTCGTATCTTTTTTGTTTTTTGCTACAACTAATTGTCCTTCTATTTTTTGATATTCAGCACCATATTTTACCAAAAAACGCTGATAATCATAAAAATCTACATTTTCTGAAGTGCCTTTAAATACTATGCTTTGATAAATATTAGAACGGGTAGTTTCAAATGAAAGATCGTCTCCATTATTTAAAATAAATTCTACATTCGTCGTTCTATCATAAAATAAGATTGAATAAATCCCCCCTACAATTTTTTTAGCTGATTTAAATGTGACTTCACCATTGCTATTTAATTTGGCCGAATCTACTCGATACACATTCGATGCTTTTCCATAGTAGTTACAGAGATAAACCATGGTATCTTTTTGGTCTGTAAATTTTGCTTTTATTGAGTAACCATCTTTTGCATTTACTTGAATATATGATGCAATTAAAATGAATAACGAAAGAAATATTTTTTTCATAAAAAACTATTTTTTT
>JBILBN010000069.1:0-12051 GCA_044353665.1 Chitinophagaceae bacterium
GCTTCATATGTTTTAGCACGTCCTGTGATATCATCTGATTTCAACGTTAATAACTCTTGTAAGATATTTGCAGCACCGTAAGCCTCTACAGCCCAAACCTCCATCTCACCAAAACGTTGACCTCCAAACTGCGCTTTACCTCCTAATGGTTGTTGAGTGATTAAAGAATATGGTCCGATAGAACGAGCATGCATTTTATCGTCTACTAAGTGATGTAATTTCATCATGTAAATAACACCAACCGTTGCTTTTTGGTGGAAACGTTCTCCAGTTTCACCATCATACAAGTAGGTGTGACACCAATCAGGTAAGCCAGCTTCTTGAACTTTTGCTTCAATTTCAGCTCTTGTTGCACCATCAAAGATCGGTGTAGCAAATTTTTGACCTAATTTCATACCAGCCATTCCTAAGATGGTCTCATAAATTTGACCTAAATTCATACGTGAAGGTACCCCTAACGGATTCAATACGATATCAACTGGGCTTCCATCTTCTAAGAAAGGCATATCTTCTTGACGAACAATACGAGAAACAATCCCTTTATTACCGTGACGACCAGCCATTTTATCTCCAACTTTCAACTTACGTTTACTTGCTAAATATACTTTTGCTAATTTCAATACCCCATTTGGTAATTCATCTCCAATAGTGATATTGAATTTTTCACGTTTGTATCGACCAATTTCTTCGTTGTAACGAATATTAAAGTTATGTAATAACTGATTTACTAAATCATTCATCGCTTCATCAGCCGTCCAACCTAAAGGATTTACTGTTTCAAAATCGATAGAACGAATTGCTTTTGAAGAGAATTTAGCATTTTTCCCTAAAACAATTTCACCGTAGTGATTGGTAATACCAACTGATTGCTGACCATCTAATAATTTTTCTAATTTTAGATACAAGCTTTCTTTGATGTCTTCGATATTTTCTTGATGAACTTTCTCGATTTTTTCGATAGCCGCTTTTTCTCTAACTTTTGAATTTTTATCTTTTTTAGCTCTTGCGAATAATTTTTTACCAATTACAACCCCTTCAATAGATGGAGACATTTTTAATGATGCATCTTTTGCATCACCAGCTTTATCACCAAAGATGGCACGTAATAATTTTTCCTCAGGCGTAGGATCTGTTTCACCTTTTGGTGTAATTTTTCCGATTAAAATATCACCTTCTTTAACGTGTGCACCTAAACGAATGATTCCATTTTCATCTAAGTCTTTCGTAGCTTCTTCACTTACGTTAGGTATATCTGGAGTTAATTCTTCTTCTCCTAATTTAGTATCCCGAACTTCTAATTCATACTCATCAATATGTACTGATGTGAACCAATCTTCACGAACTACTTTTTCATTGATTACAATCGCATCCTCAAAGTTGTATCCTTTCCAAGGCATAAACGCAACACGTAAATTTCTACCCAACGCTAATTCGCCGTCTTGTGTAGCATATCCATCTGTTAAGAAATCACCTTTCTTTACTGATTGACCTTTAATTACGTGTGGTTTTAAATTGATGTTTGTGCTTTGGTTTGTTTTCGCATATTTCGTTAATTTATATACAACTAAATCATCGTTGAAAGAAATTAAACGCTCTGTTTCACTGCGTTTGTAGCGAACATGAATTTCATTTGCATCTACATATTCTACTGAACCATCTCCTTTAGCTGTAATTTGAATACGAGCATCTCTAGCAGCTTTTGCTTCGATACCAGTACCAACGATTGGTGCTTGTGGACGTAATAATGGAACCCCTTGACGTTGCATGTTTGAACCCATCAACGCACGATTCGCATCATCATGCTCTAAGAAAGGAATTAAAGACGCACTCAAACCAACAATTTGATTTGGAGCCACATCCATGTATTCAACTTCACCTCTATCTAATATAGGGAAATCACCAGTTTGACGAGAACGAATTTTATCTTCAATAAAGTTTCCTTTTTCATCTAATGGAACGTCTGCTTGCGCAATTTTCGCTTCATCTTCTTCTTCAGCACTTAAGTAAACGTGCTTAGGATCCACTTTACCATCTTTTACTTTACGATAAGGAGTTTCAATGAAACCCATATCATTTATTTTTGCATGCACACACAAGGTAGAAATCAAACCAATGTTTGGTCCCTCTGGTGTTTCAATTGTACAAAGACGACCATAGTGAGAATAGTGAACGTCACGAACCTCAAAACCTGCTCTTTCACGACTTAAACCTCCTGGCCCTAGCGCTGAAATACGACGTTTGTGCGTAATTTCTGACAACGGATTGGTTTGGTCTAAGAATTGAGATAATTGAGATGTTCCGAAGAATGAATTGATAACTGAAGATAGTGTACGCGCATTAATCAAATCAATTGGCGTAAATACCTCATTGTCACGAACATTCATACGCTCACGAATGGTACGAGCCATACGCGCTAAACCAACACCAAATTGTGCATATAATTGCTCACCTACTGTTCTTACACGACGATTGCTTAAATGATCAATATCATCTATATCTACTTTAGCATTTGTTAATTGTACTAAGTATTTAATGATCGCAATCATATCGTCTTTAGTCAATACTTTCTTCGTAATGGTTTGAGGAAACTCTAACTTACGATTTACTTTGTAACGACCTACTTCTCCTAAATCATAACGTTTGTCAGAGAAGAATAATTTATCAATAATACCACGAGCTGTTTCATCATCAGGAGCATCGGTGCTTCTCAATTGACGATAAATGTGTTGAACGGCTTCTAACTCAGAGTTAGAGGTATCTTTATTTAATGTGTTGTAAATGATAGAGAAATCGCCACCAGCTTCTTCTTTTTGTAAGAAGATTGATTTCACTTCCATGTCTAAAATCATTTCGATATTGTCTTCTGTTAAAATAGAATCTCTATCTAAAACGATTTCATTTCTTTCTATTGAAACGACTTCACCAGTATCTTCATCTACGAAATCTTCCGTCCAGCTACGCAAAACACGAGCAGCTAATTTTGCACCAACGTGTTGTTCTAATGTTTTTTTATCCGCTTTAACCTCATCAGCCATTCCGAATAATTCCAAAATGTCTTTATCGGTTTCATAACCAATAGAACGCAACAACATCGTTACTGGGAATTTCTTCTTTCTGTCGATGTATGCATACATTACATTATTGATATCGGTAGCAAACTCCATCCAAGCTCCTTTAAAAGGAATTACACGAGCAGAGTAGATTTTTGTTCCGTTAGGATGTGTAGATTGACCAAAGAAAACCCCTGGAGAACGGTGTAATTGAGAAACAATAACACGCTCAGAACCGTTGATAACGAAGGTTCCTCTTGGTGTCATGTAAGGAATATTTCCTAAGAAAACATCTTGCACGATGGTTTCAAAATCAATATGTTCTTCATCATTACAACTTAAACGTAATTTAGCTTTTAAAGGCACTGAATAGGTTAAACCTCTATCGATACACTCATCAATGGTGTAACGTGGAGGATCTACGAAGTAATCTAAAAACTCCAACACGAAGATGTTTCTGGTGTCGGTAATTGGAAAATTCTCTTTAAAAACTCTAAACAAACCTTCGTTGTTACGCTTGTCTGGTGTAGTTTCCAATTGTAAGAAATCAGCATACGAAGCTAATTGAATATCCAATAAATCGGGTTGTTCAGAAGATTGTTTAATCTTTCCAAAACTGATACGTTCTGTACTCTTTGCATTTTTTACTGCAGCCATATTTTTAATTTACTCGTTTTATAAAACAACAATCCCCAAAAGGTAAAACCCTTTAGTTACGATAACAATAAGAAGTTAAAATAAGATAATTTGCACGTGCGTTGCCAATTGGGACTGCGAAATTAGAGAAATATTTCCATATTATCAAAAAATATACCAATAAAATGCATTAGTTTTTTTTATTATATTAAAAAAAGCGGCAAATCCGTTTGTAATTGGCACTTTTGATATTGAAAATATTTTTTTATTTAATTTAAAAACCACAAGATTCATTTTTTAGCGCACCAATTCAAAATCGCCTTTGAGTATTTTTTCTTGATTATTGATTTTGTATTTACAGATGTAAAAATAGGTACCTATTGGACAATCGACTGTTTTATATTTTCCATCCCAACCAAAAAGGGCATTGTAATTGGTGAAGACACAATTGCCATAGCGATTGTAAATGCTGTATTCTAAATCATCTACATCTGTTGTGATGGGTTTAAAATCATCGTTTTTCCCATCTTGGTTTGGTGAAAATGCGGTTGGAAAAAATAATGTACAAGGCACTAATTCAATTTTAACGCTGTCCGTTTGGGAGCCACATTCGTCACTTATCGTACACCAATAAATAGCTGATTTTGTGGTTTGAATAGTTTGAGTTTGTTCTCCCGTATTCCATTGATAATTGTAATTGTTGGGTGCAGTTAGCACAATACTTTCAGTTATACACAGACTGGTATCATTTGTTAAAAATTTTGAGGGAGGTTTATTAATTAGAGAAACAACAACAGTATCAGAATATGAATTGCATCCAGCATTTGCTACACACCAATATTTTCCTGGTTGATTAATCATAATTTGTTCATTCGTTTCTCCTGTATTCCATACATAATCAGTATAATATTCCGTAGCTGATAATGCAATCGTTGAACCATAGCAAATAGTCGTATCTGTCCCAATTGTAAATAAACCAGGATTGATTATTGGCAAATTACCATCTTCTACTAACGAAACATCATCTATTAAAAGAAATTGTACAGATACAAAAACAGTATCCTTTATTTTTTGAGCTTTTGTAAGATTACTGTACACAAAATTTTGAACAGAATCAAAGTTGCCTATTGTAAGGTATTGTTCTCCTCCTTGAGCAGTGTATGTGGCACTTAATTTTATAAATTCAAAAGTGTCCATTTTAGGGAATGTATAATTAGTGAAATTAATTTGTGGTTTCACCTGTAACTGACCAGGATTATTGTAATCTGCTAATTTATTTACTGAAAAATAGACCCCTATATTTGACATAGTACTAGGATTATCTGTTGATTGAAACTTTATACTGTCAGCCAAATAATCTCCAACATACATACTAAAAGTATATGTTTTTCCTCCAACTAAAGGCTTTTTAAGCCTATTTTGACCATAAAATCGACAGGAATCGACTATTGTAGTAAATATTGATGCCGTTGAAATTTTATAACCGTAAGAATATTCATTTTCAACATGGAAAGAATTGCTATCACTATACGGTCTTGGATTTAATGGATTATAAGGGTTTATAATAGGCCAAATAGCTCCAATTTTCTTACCAGGCCTAAACCAACAATGATTAGAAGAATTGGCATCAGTATCTTTTAAGACTTGACCAGGATAAATGCCTGTGGTTGTGTCAAGCCGATAATAATCAAAGCCGCCATTATTTATTAAATTTATATTTTGGCAAATCACATTGTGATTTGCTAGCATGAATAGTATAAAAAAGAAATGCTTCATATTAAGAGAATTAAAATAAGAGAGCAAGTGAATTACTTGCTCTCTTTGTTTGAAAATAAATTATTCTTTAATTATTTTGCCATTGAATACTTCTTCACCCATGTGAATGGTATAAAAATAAAGCCCTTTAGTTAACTGTTTAATATCTATTTGTTCTTCATTTTTTATGTTAGTAGTCATCACCTTTCTGCCTAAATTGTCAAACAATTGTAATTGAGCCGTTTCATTTATAGAAATACCAGTTATGGTTATTTGCTCATTTGCAGGATTTGGATAAACTACCAATTCTGATTTTTTTTCTTCATTAAATGATGGAATTGATTTCCATGTGGCACCACCACCATTGAGTACACCATCGGTTGCAATACCAAAAAATCCTTTTTTAAGGGCAGTTCCTTGTGGTGTAACTACACTTAATTCAGTACAGAAAACTTTTGCTTTATAACTCGCTAATGTAAAACCTGTACTGTTTCCATTGGCATAAGTATATAAATTTTGAAAATAGTTTTTAGCAGTAGTATTTACTACTGCATAAAATGGAGCTACCGTATTACTTGAATAAGTAGTTTTAACATTAAATAATATATTAGTTGTAGAATTAGGATTTGCTTGTGATACTGCTCGAGGTCCTGTTCCAGAAACATTTACTAATATAGGTGCCCCACCTAAAACAATTCCTGTTGTAGGGTTTACTTCATATACCTTCATTGTCCAAGCTGTTCCAGCAGGCACTGTAATAGAGCTAACTCCACAAGATTTAGCCCCTTGCCAACCATTTACAGAACAAAGAGTTGTAAAACCTATGGTTGGAGATAAAGCAGGTAGTGGAAGTGTAGTTACAATTGGTTTGTCATTAAAAGGGACTGTACTATTACAAGTTGCATCATTTCCTCTATTCATCGTATAGTTTATACCAGCAGTTTTATCAACAACTTGAAAAATTTGAGATTTAGTGAAGGTGGTGGTAGTAAGATTACAACTGTTACTACCATTTCCTTTTGTAATCAATGATATACGAATGTAACCAGAAGTATAACCTACTAAATCAGCCCCAAAAATAGAAGTTAAATTTATTGTAGATGGAACACTTGTCGCATTGGTTACTGCACTATTCGCTGTATATGTTGTTGTAAAATTAGGAGAAGTCCAATTTCCTTTTTCTAACCTTACTTGATAACTTGTTATGCCGTTTGTTACAATTGAACCCATAGTATATTGATAATTAAATGGATCTAAAATATAGATTATACCAGGTGCAGTGCTAACTGTTTGTGTAATACCATTTACTTTAAATGTATTTTGATTGTTGTTGTTAAAAAGGCTTAATGATTTAGGTGTAGATTGTACTGCTGTAGAAAAACCTTTAATGGTTGCACTTGTAGAACACACATAAACTAAACTTGCTTGTATAAAATAAGAATAAGTCCCTACTAAAGTAATCAAGTTACTTGGCATAGGCATATTGTTAGCTATTGTGTAGCTACCTGAAATAGATGTACCAGGAACATAAGATGTAGAGCTTGTAAAAGCACCAACAAAAGTTGCACCAAATGATGTAGAAGTACCTCTATACAAATTGTATTGAACTTTGATTACAAGTGAAGTTGATGTGGAGCCAGATAAAGTCCAATTACTTGATGCAGAAGCACCTGAAATACCATTTGGCAAACAAGCTACTGTTGATGGTGTAGTGAATGTAACTGAATTATTGATTACTGAATAGGTTGGGCCAGGCGTTGCACATGCTCCAATTATATCTGCATTGGCATTAAAGCCCAATATCAATAAGAATACTATTAAAAATGATTTTATATTTTGCATATTTTTATAATTTTATATTTTTCTATTTATATTTTTTCATTAAGGTTGTTTGATTAATTGAGTAGTTGTTAAATATGGGCTGACTTGATTCATTAAATTAGAGGTCAGCAAACAACTCAAAGAGAATATAAATTTTTAGGAAGGTATTTTTGTTGAAGACCGAAAATCGAACTTCAATGATGAAATTAAGTAGGTTTGTAAAATACATAGTTAGTAGATTATGTGCATGTAAATTAAACCAATACTATTTATTTTACAACTATTTTTTTACACTTTATTAACTAACTGATTTACAGTCAAATTAGAAATAATTATTTGCTACTTCATGAAATTTTATAAAAATTGTATTACGTACAGATAGTCTTAATCTATGTTTTATAAAAACTTTAAGGAAATAAAAAGAGCATTATCGAAATCATTGAATAAATTTGCAAACATTAAAATAATTCAATGAGTCAATACCCTTATGTTCCTTATGGAACAACCGTTCATGGTCAAGAAGAAATAGATGCAGTAGTAAATGTGTTGAAAACAACTACACAAATGAGTAAAAACGTAAGAGAATTAGAAGAAAAAGTATCTTCTCTTTACGATAAAAAATATGGCATTGGTGTTAACTCTGGCTCAAGTGCTTTGTATTTAGCTGCAGATTTATTGAATTATGAGCCAGGTGCAGAAATTATTACTCCTGCCCTAACGTTTTCTACGACCGTTGCTCCATTGGTAAAAAAGGGGTGGATTCCTTCATTTGTTGATGTAGAAGAAGGAACCTACAATTTGGATGCAACCAAAGTTGAAGAAATGATTACTGCCAATACGAAAGCCATGGTAATTCCTAATTTAATAGGCAATTTACCTGATTGGAAAATGCTTCGTGAAATTGCAGATAAACATAATTTATTTGTATTAGAAGACAGTGCTGATACCTTAGGTGCAGAAATAGATGGTGTAAGCAGTGGCCGTTATACCGATATGAGTACGACGAGTTTTTATGGTTCTCACATTATTAATTGTGGTGGAAATGGTGGTATGCTTTGTGTAAATGACGATGCACATTTAAACAGAGGGAAATTATTGAGAAGTTGGGGTCGTTCTTCCTCTTTATTTGTGGAAAGCGAATTGATTGAAAACCGTTTTAATGTTGAAGTTGATGGGATTCCTTATGATGCTAAATTTGTGTTTGAAGAGCCAGGTTACAACATTGAGCCTTCTGAAATGGGCGCTGCTTTTGGTTTAGTTCAATTAGGAAAATTAGGTGCTAATATTGACTTAAGAACAGCTCATTACATTCGCATTCGTAAATTTTTTGAGCAATATGAAGAGTATTTTATTTTACCGAATCAGTTACCAAAATCTAGAACTCCTTGGTTAGCATTTGCGGTAACGGTTAGAGAAACGGCTCCTTTTATTCGTAGAGATTTGCAAATTTTCTTAGAGAAAAGAAATATTCAAACTCGTACTGTTTTCACAGGAAACATACTTCGTCAACCAGGTTTTAAAAACTGTGCGCATAAGGCTAGCACAAATGGTTATGCTGAATCTGATAAGGTAATGAGAGGTGGAATGTTGATGGCTTGTCATCATGGATTAAATGAAATTCAAATTAATCACATGTTGGATAGCGTGACAGAATTTATGAAATTACATAAATAATTTTTTTACAAATAATATAAAAAAATCCTGCATTTAACGTGCAGGATTTTTTATTGCACAAAAAAAAAGACCGTCATACGACGATCTTATTTTTTCAAGTTACCCGACCTGGATTCGAACCAAGACTAACAGTACCAAAAACTGCTGTGCTACCATTACACCATCAGGCAATTCGGAGTGCAAATATAGAACGATTTTGAAAATTAACAAATAGTATTTCAACTATTTTTTTCTTTTTTTAAGATAATAAGCTTTTTATCTTTTCTACTACAATATCCACCTCTTCTTTGGTGTTGTATTTGCAGAAGGAAAACCGTATTGGCACCATATTTTTATTTGGATAAATTGCTTTAATAACATGACTGCCACCTTCTGCACCGCTACTGCAAGCACTGCCACCTGAAACACAAATTCCATCAATATCTAAGTTCATACTCAAAACCTCTGTCTTCTCATTTTTGGGAAATGAAACATTTAGAACAGTGTATAAACTTTGTTCCCCATCGTCACCATTGATCTCTAAGCCATTTATGCTAGACAATAAGGCTGTTTTTAAATATTTTTTCAAGCTCAAAATATATTGGCTGTCTTTTTCATAATTTGCTGTTGCATTTTCTAATGCAGTTGCGAAACCAACAATATTGGACACATTTTCGGTTCCAGCCCTCATCATTCTTTCTTGTGCACCACCATTTATAAAAGGTTTTATTGAAATTTCTTTATTTATATACAACATTCCTGAACCTTTAGGACCATGAAATTTATGTGCTGAAGCACTTAAAAAATGAATCGGAAATTTTTGCAAATCAAAATTAAAATGACCTATCGTTTGTACCGTATCTGTGTGGAATATTGCCTTGTATTTTTGACACAAAAGAGAAACTTTTTCTATGTCTAATAAATTTCCAATTTCATTATTTGCATGCATTAATGTAACAAAACTTAACTCGTTGCTTTCACTTAGCAATGTTTCCAAGTCTTGTATATCGATGTGCCCATTTTCTGTCAATTTTACATAACTCAATTTGCAAGCACCTATTGATTTTAAGTACTCTACAGTATGTAAAGTCGCATGGTGCTCAATTGCTGAGGAAATAATATGTTTACAGCCTAAATCGCGTATAGCTCCTTGAATAGCCGTATTGCTACTTTCGGTTCCACAGCTGGTAAAAAATATTTCACTTGGAGTTGTATTTAATATTTTTGCCACAGACTTACGGGCTTTTTCAATTGCCATTTTGGTTTCTCTCCCGTAAGAATAAATAGAAGAAGCGTTCCCAAATTTTTCTGTAAAATAAGGCAGCATTGCCTTCAAAACATCGTCATCAACAGCCGTAGTTGCTGCATTATCTAAATAAATTCGTTGCATGTGGTGCAAATTTAGCAAGAATGTTCTTTAAGGAGTTGTTATTACTATTGTAACACTTTGTACTCAAACTTAGGGCTCCCTTTTATGCCTGTTGAACTATAAAAATCTAAAAAACGAAGTTTATAAAATCGGCCATCTCCGTTTTGAATAATATAATTATACTTATTATTTACGGTATACAAATTTTGATCTCGGTCATAATTTTTCCAAGAATAACCAATGATATCTTTTTTAGAAACTAATGCACGCGTTAATGCAAATTCTTTGTTTATTGCATTGTATACTGAATTTGAATCTACTGTACCTGATGTTGCAGGATGAAATAATACGCCATTTACGACATAAGGTAAAGCAGGATTTTGATCATAAAACGTGTTGTTGTATAAGGTAATTACAAAATCCCATTTCACATTTGGCGCAGGCTCAACATCATCAACTGTAGTTAAAAAATCAAATGAGAAATAGGTAAACACTTGATCTTTGTTTTTAAAAATAGTTATATCAGCGCCGGTTGTTGAATTTAAATCGCCAACATAAATCATGTATTGAAATGCGTCAACGTATTTAACTTGAAACTTCCTTACTCGAGCATTCGTTTTGCCTAATTTTATTAAATAAATATTGCTTTTACTTCCCCAATTTCCAATAGCAGAAGAGTCTATTTCATTACTTGGAGCATCATATTTCCAATTTCTGTAAGCTATGGATGTATCGTTAAAATCAACTGCTGCAAAATCTGATTTACCGGTGTTATAAACAGCCATTCCTTGACCACTATTTGTAAGCACACCTTGTTGGTTATCTCCAGATTGAAATGCTAAATGATATAAATTATTTTTAGTCGCATGCACTACTTTTCCTAAATCTAAATTAATATAAAACTGATAATCATAATTTTCACCCATATCTACTTGCATGATTGAGCCGTCCCCTTTAGCAGGTAACGTAATTGGATTTTCTTTTTTTTCACAAGAAGCAAAAAAGAAAAGTATCCCGAAAAGCAAATGAAAAGTATACTTCATAATGATTGTGCAAATTTCTGATTTTAAATTTTAAATCAAGTAAATAAATACATAATAAATATCATGGAATTGTCATTTTTTGCATCCAAAAGACAGCGTAAGCCATAAATTATACGCAACCAATGTGCAGATATGCCAGAAAATTTCATGGCATTCGTATTATTAGCTATAATTAATTATGTTTTCTTTATTGAGTTATTGTAAGTAAAAAAATCCGTTAACAATTGCTAACGGATTTAGTGTTTTAAAATGAATTCTATTTTATCGTATATCGAATAACCAAGGCAATACCATTTGCACTTGATTTTGTTGGCTTTTTACTTTTTGTATTTCTTTGAAAACCACATATTCTTCACCCAGCACTTTTTTCATGATCGCTTCTTCCCGTTTTTTGCCAGATAATTGACTAATGATTTCTTGTACTTTATCCATTGGTTTTGGATACTCTACAATTTTATAATCAGTCAATTTTGCCATCGCTGAGGCACTTTTCAAGGCACGTTCAACATTTCCAAATCCATCAATTAATTTTAAATCTAACGCTGCTTTCCCGCTATACACATGCCCTTGTGCTAAATCTTCAACTTGTTGCATGGTTAGTTTTCTTGCATTTGCTACACGAGATTTAAACAAGGTATATGTAGTATCTAAAAATCCTTGAATCCAATTGCGTTCAAAATCCGACATTGGCCGTGTAAGATTAGGGAAATCGGCATGTTCAGCT